>JAYVAS010000778.1:0-2009 GCA_043750895.1 Pseudomonadota bacterium | reverse complement strand
AGCGCTCCCCCTCGAGTCGTCCCGCACCGCACCCGGTTCGTCGCCTCCAGCGCCGCCGACACCTGGGTCGACGTGTCCCCCTGCATCCCGACGTATGGGATCACCAAGGTCCCTGGTCCGTCCGGCCTTTGCGACAAGACCGACCCCTCACCTCCTTCCGAGTCGGGATCCAAACCTACCTGAACGGGCCCGGGTTTCCCCATGACGTCAGCTCCCGGAGATCAGGCAGCCGACCGGATCGTCGGAGCCGCACCCGAACCCGTCGACGACGAGGCAGGCGTAGGCGTCCCCCGCGGTGCACGCGGCCTCGTAGGCGTGACGCGCGGCCTCGAGCGCTGCGCTCCAAGCGGCGTCGCGGGTCAACGCCCCGCGGTCCCTCGCGCCGGCGAGGGAGGCCTCGGCGACGGCACGACAGCCGTAGCCCCAGCCCGCCGCGCACTCGGCCTCCGCCTCGGTGACGGCCACGCTGAGATCGGCGGTGGGGCGTCCGACTGAGACCGGCAGGTCGCCCTTGGGGCAGAGATCCGTCCGGCCGTGGGTGCAGCCCAAGGCCGCCAGACCATCGGCGCGACCGCCGTCGTAGCTCCCGGTGGCGCCGGTTCGGTAGAGGGTCAGGGCTTCGGCGCAGGCGTCCGCGTCGTTCCGAAAACACGCCGCCTCCCAGTCGGCGTAGGCGCGTAGCGGAGACGACGCGCTCCGCGCCCTGAGCACCCGCGCCGCGTTGGGCGTCCCGTTCAGGGTGGTGCGGATGCCGGAGTAGCGGGCCGGCTCGTCGGTCCCGGCGGCGAGCAGGTGATCGCAGGCGTCCACCGAGCCCCCGGCACAGCCGAGCGCGAGGACGCGGGGGTTGGCCAGCGCGACGCCCACGGTGTCGCACGCAGGGGCGACCCCGGCCGTGCAGGCACGGATCGTGGCGTCGGTGGGGGGCGTTCGTCCGCAGGCGAGGAGGAGCAACAGCACGTCCCAGGTCCTATCCGGCGCGTTAGCGTCAGGGAGTGCTGATCCTCACCTCACTCGCCCTCGCGGAAGCGCCCAGCGGCGCCGGGCAGTCCATCGCCCTCGTCCATCAGGTGGAGCCGCGCTTTCCGCGTGAGGCGCGGCGCCAACGCATCTCCCACGCCGAGTGCTCGGTGCTGGTGCGCGTGACCCCCGAGGGCGTGCCCGACGACCTCCACCTGGTCGCCTGTGACGACCTGTTCGCCGACGCCACGCTCGCCGCGATCGCCCGTTGGCGGTTCGAGGTGACGCCGCCCAGCGCCGCGCAGTTCCGCGTGGTGGTGACCTACGACTACCCCAAGAAAGAAGGGTCGCGCGTAACGGTCGAGGCCGCCCCCGAGGCCCCGCCGGAGCCGCCGATCGAGCCCGTGCCGGTGCCTGCGGAAGAAGAAGCGCCCTGACTCTTCAGCCGAGACCACCGATCTCTGGCTGGATCTCTCTCCCTTCCTCTCCGACGTCGGGATGACGCGCGTTCGCGGGATTACCGTCCTCTGAATCAGACTGTTCGTCCTCCAATACCCCACCAGGCTCCGCCCCCCGTCGCGAGACAGATCCGGGGTGTCGACAGGGCGGATGGTCATGTGGTCAATAGTACACGGGATAGCCGCCGCCGTTCCACCAGCGATAGGTTCCTCCGCTTACGTTTGCGTGACTGTCTCCATTGTCAAGGTAGGTCCCCGCAATGATGAACCACTCTCCGCTGTAGTAGACCCAAATCACTTCCGCCAACGGGCGACCAGTAATGCTGGTCCCGTAAGCGGTGTACCCGTAGTACTCCGGCAGGTAGTACTCCTGCTCGCGGTACTCGATGTAGGCGTCGGCGTTGGCCTGCTCCTCGACGAGTTTGCAGTCCCCATTCCAGGCAATCCCCGTCCCGTCCAAGGCGAACGCCCACTCACAGTCGGGACATCCGCCGGGCGCCGGCCCCAGGTACGTGTACTGTTCCACCAACTCGCAGATCAGGTCACCCGCGTCATTCCGCCACCGCAGGCCGACCTTCCCGGATACGAACG
>JAYVAS010000777.1:0-3932 GCA_043750895.1 Pseudomonadota bacterium | reverse complement strand
ACCGCGAACGTCGTCCCGACGATCGCCGCCAGCACGACAGCACCCAAAAACGAAAGAATCAACTTCCGGTCGCGCCAGACGAGCTGCAGGAGCCGCTCGAAGTCGAGTCCCTGACGGGTTCGCGGGGGGGCTGACGCGCTCACGACCAATAGACCGGGAAAGGGATGCGCGAGCCTTTTACCACACGGCGGCGAACACCCGCCCCCGGCGGCCGGGTAGAGTATTCCCCGCGATGGTATTCGAGCGCGGCGTCTTCACCCTCAGCCTCGATTTCGAGCTGGTCTGGGGCTCACGGGATCTCACGGCACGGCCCGACACGCTGCTGCGAATGGCGCGAGTCACCCGGGAGGAGGTCTTCGGCGCGCTGCTCGATGCGCTCGGCCGATACGGGGCGGTCGCCACCTGGGCCACGGTCGGTCACCTCTTCCTGGATCGCGCCGAAACGGTCGACGGGGTCCTGCACCCGGACCTCGTGCCGCCCCAGCACGCGTGGCGCGCCGCGCCGTGGTTCGAGGGCGTGCCGGCCGGCTCGGAAGCCGACAACCCCGAGTTCTACGGCCGCAGCCTCGTGGAGCGGCTGAAAGCGGCCGGGCAGGACATCGGCAGTCACAGCTTCTCCCACCCCATCTTCGGCGATCCGGGCTGCTCGCGCGCCACCGCCGAGACCGACCTCGCCCGGTGCGTGAAGGAGGCCAGCGCCCTCGGGGTCACCCTCAAGTCCTTCGTGTTCCCCCGGAACGTGCCCGGCCACGTCGACCTCCTCGCCCAGCACGGCTTCACCTGCTGGCGTGGGCCCGAGCCCGTCTGGTACCGCGGGAAGCGCGTGCCCAAGCCGGTCTCGCGCCTGGCCCACATCGCGGACGTGGCCACCGTCGGCAAGCCGCCGACGGTCATGCCCGCCCGCGACGCCCACGGTCTGTGGGTCATCCCCGCGTCGACCTCGCTCTTGCCCATCGACGGCGTCCGGCGGTTCATCCCGGTGGCGCGCCGGGTGGAGCGGGCCGTCCGCTGTCTCGATCAGGCTGCCCGCGACCGCCGGATCTGCCACTTCTGGACGCACCCCATCAACCTGGCCAGTGATCCGGCGGCGATGCTCGCGGGGATGGACGCGGTGCTCGCCCACGCGGCCCGACTCCGTGACGCCGGCCGCATCGACATCCTCCCCATGGCGGCCATCGCCGCCCAGGCCGAAGCCGCCGACCCGCTATGAACCGGGGCGGAGCAGCACCGTACGGACGGTCTTGACGAGGATCAGCACGTAGAGGACCGGGTTGAGGTCCTGGATGGCGTACAGCTCGTAGGACAGCTTCTCGGCGGCGTCCTCCTCGGTGGCGCCGTAGCGGTACATCACCTGGGCCCACCCCGTCAGGCCGGGCTTGACCGAGAAGCGCATCGCGTAGAAAGGAATGCGGCGCTTCAACTGCTCGACGAAGTGGGCGCGCTCGGGTCGCGGGCCCACGGCGGCCATGTCGCCCTTGAGGACGTTGTAGAACTGGGGCAGCTCGTCGATCCGGGTGCGGCGCAGGAACCGGCCGATTCGGGTGACCCGGGGGTCTGCCGGGCCCTGGGACCACACCGCGCCGGTGTTGGCCTCGGCGTCGGAGCGCATGGTGCGGAGCTTGTAGATCCGGAACGGCTTCTCGTTGAGGCCGAGCCGCTCCTGCACGAAGAACGGCGACCCGGGCGACTCCAAGCGGATGGCGATCGCCGCCAGCCCGATGACGGGAGCGGAGATCGTCAGGCCGACCAGCGCGATCGCGAGGTCCGCCACCCGCTCCAAGGACGCGGCAAAGGGGCGGGTGTCGGCGAAGACCGGGGAGAAGATCACCCAGGTGTCGGGGAGGTGCAGCACCGGCACCTTGGCCGCGAGTCGCTTGTACAGGGCCGGCATGCGCTCGATGCGGACGCCACGCGCCTTGCAGGCGAGCAGGTTCTGGGTCAGCTCGTCGCTCATCTCGCCGCGGAGCGCGACGATGACCAGCTCCACGCGATGCCGTTCCACGAGGCTGGGGAGCTCCCCCGCGCCGCCGAGGACCACCGAACCGTCCGCGCTCTCGATCGCGTCGTCGTCCGGGTAGTCGGTGCGACGCCGGTTGCCGCCGCGGCGGTGGTCCAGGAAGCCGACGATGGTGTACACCCGATCGTACTCGTGCAGGTCGCGCACCACCCGGGCGATCAGGTGGGCCGCCTGCCCCGCCCCGACGATGAGGGTCTGCACCCGCGCCAGCGGCGGGGGCAGGAACCGACAGAGCAGGCCTCGCCACGTGGAGAGCAGCGCGGCGAAGCTGAGCGTGACCAGGCCCGCGACCCCACGACCCCACCACCCGTGGGGGAACACCACGTACACCAGCAGCTGGAGGGCGAAGGCGACGATCACCGCCCCCCAGATCCGGATGTTCACCGCCACCTGCCGGTAGTCGAAGGCGGTGTTGTAGGCGTCGGCCAGGTACAGGCAGAGCAGCGAGGAGCTGAGGAAGAACAGCGACACCCCGGTGTGGGTGTCCATCACCGCGAAGGCGCTCGCTCCCGGGTTTCCGAACCCGTACCGGAGCCCGTTGCCGACGTGGATCGCGATCACCGCGCACACCACGTCCCCGATGAGGTACTGGACCTGCCGGGGCCGGACTGGGACGCCGAGCACCTTCATGCCGCGCTCGCGGGGAGCGGCGCGGGGTACCCGTGCGCGTGGGCGAGCTCGCCGTAGACGCTCGCGGTGCCCGCCACCATCTGATCAACCGTGAAGCCGGCCTCGTAGGCCCGACGGCCGGCGGCGCCCATCGTGCGACGCAGCGCCGGGTCCCCGAGGAGACGCGCCAGCGCGCCCCGCAGGCCGTGCTCGTCGCCGCGCGCGACCAGGAGCCCCGTCTTCTCCGTCACCACCGCCTCCCGGATGCCCCCCACGTCGGAGGCGACCACCGGGAGACCCGCCCGCATCGCCTCGAGGACCACCAGCGGAAACCCTTCCTGACGGGAGATGAGCACGCCCACGTCGGACGCGGCCAGCAGCTCGGGGATGTCGCGCCGCACGCCCAGCAGCGCGACCCGATCCGCGAGGCCGAGCGATTGGATCGCGGCCTCGATGGCGGGGCGGTCGGGGCCGTCGCCGACGAGGCGGAGGTGCCAGGGGAGGTCCACACCGGCGAGGGCACGCAGCAGCAGCAGGTGATCCTTGGGGGCCGCCAAACGCGCCACCATCGTGAGCACCGGTGGCTCCCCGGCGTCGGGCTGGGCCCGGAGTGCGGTGTCGACAACGCCGTTGTGGACGACCCGAACCTGGTTGTCGCGGGCGACGCGGTAACGAAGCCCCACCTCCCGGTCCGCCTCCGACACCACCACGAAGCGCGCGGTGAGCCGACCCGCCACCGCCTCCAGCGGTACCGCGAAGGCCTTCCGCCGCCAGGGGATGCCGTCCGAAAAGGACCAGGCGTGCGCGGTGTGGATCGCGGGGACCCCTTCGAGCCGCGCGGCGATCCGCCCCAGCAGGCCCGCCTTGGTGCTGTGGGTGTGGACGAGGTGCGGACGGACGCTTCGGATCAGGGAGCGCAGGGCGCCCACGGCCGTGAGGTCGGTGCTCAGCGCGATCTCCCGCTGCAGGGCCGCGAGCAGATGCACCGGCACGCCGAGCGTTTCGAGGGCCTCGGTGAGAAACCCGGCTTCTCCCACGACGACGGTGAACGCCACGCGGCGGCGCAGCGCGGTGATCAGGTCCACCACGTGCACCTGCGCACCGCCGGCCTCGCCGCGGGTGATCACGAGCAGGACCCGGAGCGGGGCCGCGGTGGGAGGAGCCGGGGACAAGGCCATACCAGTGCAGTGCACGTAGCCCGTCCCGGGCGCGACTCCACCTCGATAAGGCGGCGGGATGACCCAGACCTGCCCGTGGGTGCCATGATCGGCCGAGACCGCCTCGCCGGCTGGCGCGCCGCCGCGCC
>JAYVAS010000776.1:0-10027 GCA_043750895.1 Pseudomonadota bacterium | reverse complement strand
CGTGGCCGACGGTGGCGTCCCCCATGACGCCGCGACGATGTGGTGGGTGGTCTACCCGAAGTGAGTCCCGGGTGATTGGCGCTGTGGCGGCGGTTCCTTCGATCGAGGTCTCGAGCGCCGCCGAACCCCCACCCCCGCCACCGCCAGGAGGGCCCACCCGGCCAGGGCTGTCGGCGGGGACGCGCAGCCGCAGGCTCCGTCTGCCCCTTCCGGTTCCGCCGGGTCCTCACCGGCCGCCGTGTCGTCGGTGTCCCCGGTGGCGCCCGTCTCCCCCGTCTCCCCGACCTCCCCCGTGTCCCCGGTGTCCACCGACCCCGTGTCCACCGACCCGGTGTCATCCGGCTCCGGCGGCTCGGCCGCGCCGCCGTAGGCGAAGTCGTCGACCAGGACGTCCCCGCTCGCGGACTCCACGGTGACGCGCCAGATCTGCGCGTCCGGGTCCGACCAGTAGAAACGATCGCCGCTGGCCAGCACCGCTTCGTGGATGACCTCGTAGGCGGCGTTGGTGACCGACACGTGGACGTCGCCCCCGTCCGTGGCCTGAACCCGCGCCGAGACGGCGCCCGAGGTGCCCGCCTGGAGCTCGAAGATCCCCTCGGGGTCCCCGCCGACACCATCCACCCAGGAGACCTGGAGGGCCTGCCCACCGTCGACCGCGACGACCGTTATCTGCCCATAGTACCAGGATTGTACCGCGTAGCCGGCGTCGACATAGCGCTGATTGACCGTGCCTCCCTGGTCGCCGACCACGAAGCCCTCGCTCGCCTCGAAGCCGATGCGCGCCGACCCGGCGATCACCCCGAGCGCCCGGCTCAGCAGCGCGTCACCGTCGGTGCCGTAGATGTCGTGCGGGAACAGCTCCAGCCAGATCGCCGCCTCGGGGAGCCCGTGCGCGGCCAGGAAGGGGCCGTACCAGGGGCCGATCACCTCCTCGAAGCGCGCGAGGGTGCGCGGGGAACGGACGACCCATCCGTCGGCGTCCTCGACCACGGTGTAGTCGCTCGGATCGACGGTCCAACTGCCCGCGGCGTAGGCATCGATGTCGGTCGTCTCGGCCGAGCCCACGAGGTTGTCGGAGTCGGCGAGGCCCTCGAGCACGCCGATCCCGCTGGTGTCCCGCGCGGCGAGGGCAGCGAGCAGGTCGAAGTAGTCGATGGGCGCCCCTGAGGCGTCCGTGTACGACAGGTTCGTGGAGGGGTCGTGCAAGGTCAGCACGGGGACGCCGTCCACCTCGATCTCCACCAGCGTCTGCATGTGGTGGAGCCCGCCGTCGGAGTAGTCCCCGAGCCCCAGGTTCCAGGAGGCATACCCCCACGCTTGGGCGAGCTGCGCGAAGGCGTCGGACGTGCCGCCGCAGACCACCCCGCCCTGATCAGCCTCGAACATCGTGAACCGGTCCTCGACCGCCTCCCCGCTCTGGTCGACGTACCGGGGGGAGTCCACGTTGATCACGTAGTCCACATGCGCGGTCGCGTAGGCGCGGAGCGCGGTCACGATGGTCCAGTCGTCCGCACCCTCCGCGGCTTCGGGGTGCTCCGCGAGCACGTCGGCGTGGAGTTCGGCGTAGTCCATCCTGGGAAGTGTATGCCGACAAGCGGGGCCCCGAAAGGGGCTCTGCCTCGGCGCGACGTGGTTGGTTATGCCGGGCCCATGACGAAGCCGACGAGCCCGCCGGTTCCTTTCGTGGTGTGGACCGACGCAGATGGGGTCCCGCGGTACCTTCACGGTACACGGGCCGACTTGAAACCCGGCGACGAGATCGTGCCCGGGAGGGCCTCCAACTACGGGGAGCGGCGGGAGGCTGCGTTCGTCTACCTGACGGCGACCCTGGACGCGGCCACCTGGGGCGCGGAGCTCGCGGCCGGAGACGGCCTCGGCCGGATCTACATCGTCGAGCCATCCGGGCCGATCGAGGATGACCCGAACCTCACCGACCAGCGCTTCCCCGGCAACCCGACGCGGTCGTACCGTTCCAGGGCGCCTCTCCGGGTCACCGGAGAGGTCGTGGGGTGGGTCGGGCACCCACCCGAACAGGTCGAGACGATGAAGGACGGCATCGCCCGACTCGCCGCGCAGGGCATCGAGGCCATCGAGTAAGGTTTCGGCTCTTCTGTGGAGCGGGTGGCGTAGTCGGCGAATTCTTTCCAGGCGAGACCTTTGAGCAGGGAAGGGGCGAAGGACGGCAACGGGGGCTCCGGGGGAGGAAGGCCCACAACGCGGAGCGCGTGCGAGACGGTCCCCCGCCGCTGCGCATCGGCATCGGCATTCACTCCGGGCTGGCGGTGGTGGGCGACATCGGGGCGCCGTCGCGCCCCGCCCGTGCTGAACTGTCGCGCCGTCATGGGCCACACCTACGACTTCAGCTGGTCATGCCACCTGGTGCTGGCGTTCTTCGATCAGAACGGGTGAGTCACGTGCCGCGGGGCCGCGAACGAAGGAGCGAGGGTTGACCTGGAGATAGCCGAGGGGCACACTCCCGGCGGTCGACGCTCTGCCCCGGTGCCCGATGACGATTCTCCAACGCAACAACGTCCATGACGACCACCGCACCGGCCCGGTGTTGCTCTACGCGCACGGCTTCGGCTGCAACCAGACGATGTGGAGGGGGGTGACCCCGGCGTTCGCCACGACCCACCGTCAGATCCTGTTCGACTACGTGGGCAGCGGCCGCTCGGACCTCACGGCGTTCGACCCCGAGCGGTACGCCACCCTCGACGGCTACGCACAGGACCTCCTGGAGGTGTGCGACGCCCTCGAGATCCAGCGCGGGGTCACGCTGGTCGCACACTCGGTGAGCTGCAGCATCGGAATGCTCGCGGCCATCCGCCGCCCGGAGCTGTTCGAACGGCTCGTCATGGTGGGGCCATCGCCGTGTTTCCTGAACCACCCGCCCGACTACCAGGGCGGGTTCGAGCCGGAGGACCTCACGGGACTCCTGACCCTGATGGACAAGAACTACATGGGGTGGGCGAACTACCTCGGCTCGGTTGTCGCCGGGGACGACGGGTCCGGGGCGGTCTCCGGGGAGCTGTCCGACAGCTTCTGCTCGACGGAGCCCTCGGTGGCGCGTGTCTTCGCCCGCGCCACTTTCTTCAGCGACAATCGGGCCGACCTCTCCAAGGTCTC
Organism: Pseudomonadota bacterium; assembly: GCA_043750895.1. Classification (GTDB taxonomy): domain Bacteria; phylum Myxococcota_A; class UBA796; order UBA796; family SXON01; genus JAYVAS01. The sequence goes on along the minus strand of JAYVAS010000776.1, from coordinate 6,901 downwards.
CACGCCGTCCCTGATCCTGCAGCACGCGCGCGACGCCCTCGCGCCCCGTGCTGTAGGGGACTACCTCCACGCACACCTGCGCGGGAGCACACTGCGGGTCCTCGACGTCGGCGGGCACTGCAGCCACATGACCCACCCGGCGCTCGTCGTGGCGGCGATGCAAGCATTCTTCGATCAGGGACCGCCGGTCCAGTAGGTGGCGTGCGCCTCGGCGCGCCGACGATGCCAAGAAAGTTCGGAAACTCGCGAAACCAGATGCCGGACCGAGCGTAAGGACTTGCATGCAAACGAACCACTCGGCAATCCTCTTCTCGGATTCAAACCTTGGCCTTCGCGCACGGGCGCGTAGTGGAGTGGCGCGCGTCGCGGTATTGGGGCTCGCCTTCGGAGTGAGCACGTTCCTTCTCGGGGGGTCGGCATCCGTGGCAGAGTCCCCGTTGAGTTGGGTGGTGCTGACCCTGTTCGCGCGCATCACCGGCGTGGGGTGATCGGGCGGGGCCGCGAGGGGAGCCCGGTCAGGGACGGCCGAACCCCAACCACCGGCCCATCCCGGCGCCGAGCGCGGCGAGCAGCACCATGGGGAGCACGTGGCCGAGCAGGAGGTGGAGCGGCCAGGCCACGGGGCACCAGAGGTCGGTGAGGACCCACGCACCGCCCGCCGCGATCACCCCCAGCGACATCCCCAGCGCCCGCGGATGGTTCGGCTCCGTCCGGCGCAGGACGAAAACCATGGCGGCGAACGGGCCCAGGGCCATCGCGGTTCCCAGGCCCAGACACCTCAGCCCGGGGCGCTCCGGCCACTCCACCATCATGTCGCTGAATTGGGCGCTCATCGCGATCTTCCAAATGAAGAGCACGAGGGGGAGCCCAACCATCACGGCGACGCGGACGCCGAGGCGGGGTCCAAGCACGGCGCGCCGGTTGCCGAGGATCACGATGGCTGCGATCAGCGCGGCGATGGCAGCCCCGATCGAGGTCGCGGCGATGAGGCCATCGGGGCGGGGGCCTGGTCGGACGCCCTCCGCCCAGACGAAGATCGCTGCCGACAGCGCGGCGCCCGCGAATCCGGCGAGGGACCACCGCCAGAACGTCTGGCCGCGCGTGGGCGCTGGTTTTGCGCGGGTCGCGGCGAAGACACGAGCGCGGAGCTCGGCCGAGGGGGCGAGGGGGGTGTCGTCAGTGGGCATGAGGTACCGTGTCGACGATGTCGCCCAGTGCGAGGTGGATCGCCTTGTACGCACGGTGGGCTCGCAGCTTGACCGCGGTGACCGAGATGCCCAGGCAGTCGGCCGCCTCCTGGAGCGACAGACCCTCCAGCTTGAGCAACTCGAAGGCGGTACGCTGGCTTTCGGGCATGCGGGCCAGCTCGTCGTCGATTTGTCGCGCGGTCGCCGCGGCGGTGAGGACCTCATCGGCGGGGGGCGGGGCCTCCCCGTGGAGGTCGGGGGTGCCGCGCGCGTGGTGACGCCAACCGTCCACGAGCAGGTGGTGTGCGATCGCGTAGGCCCACGGCAGCGCATGGGCCCCGTCCCGAAACTGGCCGCGGTTGCAGTGCATGCGAAGAAGGGTGTGCTGCACGACGTCTTCGGCGCGCGAGCGGTCCCGCGTGCGCCGGAGGGCGTACGCGTAGAGTCGGGGTGCCAGGCCGTCGTAGACCACGTTGAAGGCCCGGTCGTCCCCGGCTGCGTAGCGGGACATGGCGGCGTCGATGTCGCGCTCCTCGTGCACGGTGTTCTCAGCCCCTACGTGTGAGTATGCAGAGTGTTTCGCGTTTCGGGGCGAATGAGCGAAAAAAATATCGTCGGAGGCGGGAAGTCACTCCTCGCCACGCTCGGCGCCGTCCGTCGATGCGGTGAGCGAGCCGCGGCTGCCGCCGGGGGTGTCACGCTCGCGGTCGAAGGGCCGCGACATCGTCTTGTGCGCCCAGGACACGACGACGTTCAGTTTCGGCCAGCGCGAGCCCATCATCAGCGGTGGCCTGACCGGTCACTGCCTGCGCCTGAGCGCCGGGTCTACTCGGTCGTCGTGCTCCGCGCCCTGCTCGGGGTGTCTGGGAGACTGGGGCGTCGCCAGCCCGACGCCCTGATCGCCGTCGAGCTACCCGGGCCCGAACACCGCGCGATTCGCCCGCACCCACGCCGCGAGGTCGCGCGGCGGGGTGGAGGTGAGCCGCGCGATGTCGTCCGACACCGCGGCCGCGCCCGGCTCGCCGAAAAATGTGGTGTAGATGTCGGTGAGCTGCTCGGCGAGCCAGGGCGGGAGGCCCGCGTCCACGCCCGCCTGCTGGAAGGCCGCGGGAGGGACGTCCACATGCTGCACCGGGTGTCCCAACCCGTCGGTGAAGATCGCGGCCGCGTCTGCATGAGAGAGGGACGCGGGGCCGGTCATGCGGTAGCGGCGACCTTCGTGACCGGCGGTGGTCAACACGCACGCGGCGGCGTTGGCGATGTCGGCGACGTCCACCAGCGCCGCCCGACGGGCCCCGGTCGGCAGCGGGAGCACCCCCGCCCGAATCGCTGGGATGAACGCGAGGAAGTTCTGGAAGAAGAAGTTCCCGCCGAGGACGGTCCACGGCATCCCGGACGAGGCCAGATGCGCCTCCGCGGCGGCGTGGATCTTCTGGATCGTGGCGAGGGCCGGCCTGACCTCCACTCCGGAGAGCTTGACGTAGTGCCGCACGCCGGCGCGGGAAGCGGCGTCGATGAGCATCCTCTCGGCTTCGAGCAGGTGGGGGGTCCCGCCCAGCGCGGCGTACACGGCGTCGACGCCGCGGAGCGCCGCGTCGATGGCGGCGCGGTCGGTGACGTCGGCGGTGACGAGGTCGGCGGCCGGGCCGAGGACGGCCCGCGCGCGGATGGGATCGCGGGTGAGGGCGCGGAACGGGACGCCGCGCGCGGCGAGCAGGGAGCAGAGAGCCGAGCCGGTGTTGCCGGTTGAACCAACGACGAGAACCATGAGGACCTCCAGGGGGTGTGTTGGAGGTACGCCGTCGGCCGCTCGGGCGACGTGGGGGAGATCCCCCAACTTCGGTAGATTTCGGGGCGCCGGTCCGCGACGTGGGTCACGGCAGGGGGGGGGACCGGGGGTGACCCGCGGCTCCTGCCGGCTACAGGTCGTGCTCCATCGCCCAAAGCGCCGCGGCGGCGCGCGACCGGGCGCCGATGCGGGCGTACAGGCGGGTGACGTGGCGCTCCACCGTCTTGGGGGAGAGGCCCAGGTCCACCGCGATCTCCTTGTTGGAACGACCCCGCGCCAGCGCGCGCAGCACGTCCACCTCGCGGCGGGTCAGTCCGTCGGGCCACCGGACGCGCCGAGGCAGCTCCCCCGCGGCCGACACCACCGCGGCCACCATCTCGGGGTCGAACTTCCCGCTTCGGGCCTCGGACCCGAGGATTCGCGCGGCGTCCGCAGGCGCGTAGGCGGGGCGCCAGGCACGGGCGGCGGTGAGCGCGACCCAAGCGTCCGCCACCGCGAGCAGCCGCGCCTCGCGGGAGACCGTCCCGGGCCGACCCGGGGCGGCGAGCGGCGTGTGCACCTCGCCGACCCACCGTGCGAACCGCGCCAGCAGGGGCGTCCGGCCCAGGATCGCCGCCCCGAGCGCGCTGTGGCGGTCGGCTTCGGCGCGCTCCACGGCGTCGAGCGGTCCCGCCTTGTCCCAGACCAGGTTGGAGATGCCGGCGCGTCCGATGTCGTGCAGACGGCCCGCGATGCGCAGCAACGAGGCATCGAGGCCGAGCCGGGGCGCCACGCGCGCCGCGAGGCGGGACACGGCCTCGCTGTGCCCGAGGAGCCACGCCGACTTGAGGTCCACGAACGCCGCGAAGGCGCGGCTGAGCCCCTCGAGCGCGTCCGGGTCGAACAGGCGCGCGGGGGCGGGTTCGGCCTCGAGCCAGCGGGACCAGGGCGACGGCGCCTCGAGCAACGGGAACAGGGCGTCCGCATGGTTCAGGAAGCGATCGACGACGTCGGGATCGAAGTGCGCGCCACGTCGGTGGCGCAGGACCGCGAGCGCCTCCGCGCGCCCCCCGATGCGATGGAAGATCTCCGCGAAGTCGGCGACGGCGACGAAGCGGGAGAGGGGTGACAACGCGGCGCCTCCCACCCCGGCGGGCACCCCCCGGCCGTCCCACCGCTCCTCCTTGTGGTCGAGCGCGCGCAGCACCTCCGGCTCCATTCCGAAGGCGCGGGCGAGGTACACCGCGGCGTCACACTGGCCCTCTCCGTGGCGCACGGCAACCGCGGGATCGCGCAACATCCCCGCGATGGTGGCTTCGCGCGCGTTCGGCTCCAGGTGGGCGCCGATCCCCGCCCGCACGGTGGCGACGAAGTGGCTGGGGTCCCCGACGTCGGCCGTCGCCATGGTCCGACGCAGGCCGATGTCGTCCCCGGCGTTGAGCTGCGTGTCCTCGACGGAGAAGCCGGTACACCCCGCGAAGCGCAGCGCCCCCGCGTAGTAGAGCGGGTTGAGCGCGGCGCCTGACCACCCGGCCGCCCGCCCCAGCGCGGTCGCCAACAGCGAGGTGCGGATTGCCTTGTCCGGGGCGAACCCGTCCGCGGCCGAGGTGGCGAGGGAGAAGGACCCGATGATCTCGGCGAGGCGAATCATGGCGCCTGCAGTCTACGCCCGACGCGGCTGGTCCCCAACGAGCCCCTCCCTCACCCCGGCTGTAAAAAACGCCCCTCCACGAGGTGGTCGATGGCCTCACGGGTCGAGTGGGCGTCGATCCGCGCTGTCCGGCCCAACGCCGTCACCGCCCCCGTGACGGTGGTGGGCTGCGCAAAGGCGGCGAGGGTGCTCAGCAAGAGCTGCCCGCTCTCCCCCTGGTCCAGGGTGGGGTCGGCGAAACGTTTCGGGCTGACCGAGGGCGCGCACACGAGATCCGCTCCGTTGACCGAGCGGACCACCGTCACCGGCTCCTGGGCCACCGCCGCGGGGACCACCTGCGATCCCAGCCAATCCGCGAGCGTGTAGCGCAGCGTGGAGGGGGCGGTGTTGACCAGCCGCGTGCCTCCGTCCACCCGGGCCTTCCGCCGGGCGTCGCGCTCCTTCTTGTCCAAGAGCGCTCCCACCTGCGCCGCGGTCCGCGCCACCTCGCGCTCGAGCGCCGCGTCGGCGAAGCGCACCATGGGCACGTCCGCGCTGCCGACCGGGCGCCGCTCGAAGTAGGCGAGGAACTCGCGGAAGGTCCGCGCTTCGGCGCGCATCTCGAAGCGCGCCGGCTGCTCGGTCACCAGCGCCCCGGGCTGGGTCTCGAGCCGCTGGTAGCCCACCACGCAGTCGAGGCGGAGCACCCGCTCCACCAAACGCACCTCCTCCCGGAGCGTCTCGGCGGTGGCCGACGGCAGCCCGGCGATCCCGGAGACCTCGATGTCCAGCGTGTCGTAGCGGCGGCACTCGTCCACGAGTAGCAGGATCTGCGCGTCCGAGGCGCACGCCTTGAGGATCCCCCGACCGATCAGGTGGTGTCGCTGCTGCTCCGAGAAGCAGCCCACGTCGATCACCACGTGCACCTGCGCGAACGCGCGCGCCAGCGCATCGATGAGGCCGACCTGCGGCACCCCCCACAGGAAGTAGGTGCAGGAGTGGCGGGACAGGTCGACGCCCGCCCAACTGCGCTGCAGGAACTCGACCGAGCTCCCGGAGAAGTCGTAGCGCATCTGCCACGTCCGGGGCGCGATCTCCGCGTGGTCGCGGCACACGCTCTCAGGTGACCGCAGGCTGGGGTTCACCCGCCCGAAGTCGGCCTGCTGGTTGCGACGCGCCCCGGCGCAGTACATGCAGCTCTCGGCGCAGCCCTTGCCCGGCGCGACCCACCCGGAGAAGGCGTGGCGGTCCCGCTGGCTCAAGAAGAGGCGGTCGAAGTCGGAGTAGTAGACGTCGTCGCTGTTGGTGGGGCCCTGGACGTAGGCGAGCTTCGGCCGGGGGCCCCGGTGTCCGCGGTGCACACAGTTGGGCGGGTCCGGTACGCCCTGGCACAGCGCGAGCAGGGGCAGCTCCCCGTCGCCTAGCACGATGTGGTCGATGCAGTCGAAGGCGATCAGCTCCTGCCACCAGTACGTGGCCGAGTTGCCGCCCACGACGATGCGGATGTCCGGATCGATCCTGCGCAGGGTGCGGGCCAGCACGAGCGCCCGGTGGACGTGGTGGAACCACTTCAGGCTGATGCCGACGAGCCGCGGACGCACCCGCGCCACGAGGGCCGCGAGCGAGCGGGTGAGGCGGTCGCCGTCCTCCTCGTCGTCGTACAGTTGGACGTAGGCCTCGATGCCGCCGCGGCGCAGGTAGCCGGCCAGGTACAGGATTCCACAGGTTGCCTCGCCGGTCCCGGCGCCGAGCAGAAGGACGGGGGAGAGCGGGGGACCGCGGTTCATGAGCCCCATCCCTACCGCAGGGCCCTCACCCGAACAACTTCCGCGCCCCGTCGACCACCGCGTTGCCGGCCGGATGCCGGATCCGTCGTTCGGGGCTGATGGCCCAGAAGCGCTCGCGGACCTCCTCGGTCGCTCCGAACGCCACCACGTCGTACTGGAGGGCCACCTCCTTGGCCACGGCGGTGGGCACCGCGAAGAGACCGGCGCCTGCTTGCCCGAACGCCTTCATCAGGCCGCTGTCCCCGATCTCGCCGACGACCTCGGGCTCCAAGCCGAGGCGGTCAAGCCATTCGTCGAGTGCGCGTCGCACCGCGCTCCCGCGTCCCGGTAGCAGCATCCGGGCGCCGGCCAGGCTGCGCGGGAAGTCGGGTTGAAGCGCTGCTGCGGCGTCCTTCCGCGCGAAGAAGGTGAGCCCACAGTCACCGAGGGCGTGGCTGTAGGCCTTGATGCCGCTGCCCGAGGGCAGGGGAGCATCCGCGAGCACCAGGTCGAGTCGATGGGCGCCGAGCTCGGTGAGGAGCGACTCCAC
>JAYVAS010000775.1:0-2781 GCA_043750895.1 Pseudomonadota bacterium | reverse complement strand
GACCCCCACCCGGATCCATTCGTCGAGGGTGGGGGTCCACGTCGGGGGGGCAGGGAAAAGCACGGTTCATCCGTTGGTAATGGATCCGGGTGGGGGTCTGACCCCTCTAGGATTCCCTTTCCGGGTGGTCACTCCGGGCGGTCCGGTTCGGCGATGACCGGGCTCTCTCCGGCCAGCAGCGGCTCGAGGAAGGTGAGGATCTCGGACTGTCCGGTGTAGCTCTCGTGCAGGTTGTCGTGGGTCGCCGGTACCCATGCCCCGTCCGAGACGTCCTGGACCTCGGTGTACTGCACCGTGCCGCCGGTAGCCCCCCCCACAAGGTTTGCGGAGACCGGGCCGGACCCGAAAGTCAAGTCGTCGACCGGCCACTCCTCGCTCCCCACGCCGGGGAGGCCCAGCGCCCGGGCGAGCGCCTCGTTGGTCGAGTTGGGCACGATCTGGTCCTGCCAGGCCATGGCGTTGAGCAGGCTGGGGAGCGCGCCCCCGTCCAGTCGGTCGGCGGTGACGTGCGGCGCCCAGGTGCCCGGGTCGCCGGCCTCGATCACGGTCTGGAGGACGGGGAAGAACCGATCCACTTCCCCGTCAGTGGTGCCGGCCGGGCGCATGAGATCGACCAAGACCGAGAAGGTGGGCGAGTCGCGGATGATGGAGGCGATGCGCGAGCCGCCCACGAGCAGTACGCCGCCGTCGAACCGGTCCGTGAGCGCCATCGGCTCCGGGCCCATGATCGCCCCCAGGCTCACGCCGACGTAGGCGAGGTGGTCGGCATCGAGGTCGACCGTCCCGTCACCATCGGCGTCGAGACCCGCCTCGATCGCCCGCACGACCTGGAGCTTGTCCCACGCGCTCTGCCGGAAGTTGTCCCGGAGACGGCGCCCGTTCAGGCCCGGAGGGCTCACCTCGATGGCCAGGATCATGAGGTCGTCGAGGATCGAGAGGTCCGCCTCGGTGCGACCGGGGTGCGCGCCGTGCTCCACCGCGTCCACCGCCACCACCGCGAAGCCACGCGGCCCGGCCAGATCGGCGAGGACCGAACATTGCCCCTTGTCTCCCCCGAGTCCGTGGCCGCACACCACCACCGGCCACGGCGCCTCGCCGGTCGACGGCAACCACACCCGGGTGGGGAGATCGTAGCTGGCGAGCGCCTCGCCGGTCGAGTCGGGGGGAACGATGTGCTCGGGATCCCGGTAGTCCTGGACGGCCACCAGCCCGTCACACTGGGTCCAGACCGGCCCGTCCGTGCAGCCGCCGGCCGCGTACGCGTAGTCGCGTGCGGCCACGTCCGCCGCGACGCGCTCGGACACGAAGGTGGCCGACTGGGTCGTGAACACGGTCATCGCCGCCACCTCCACCGCGTCGATCCCGAGCGCGTCCAGTGCCGCCTGGTAGCGGGCGGCCTGCCCCGGGGGGACCGGCGTGCTCGGGTCGAGCAAGTCCCGCAGCAGGGGCGCCGGCGCGAGGCACCCGGGATCAGCGGGGTCGGTGCCGACCACCACCACCACCTCGGTAGCCGGTGGGAGCGGACGCCGGGGCAGCACCATCAGCGTCTGGCCCTCGTCGGTGGTGGAGACGTCCACCGCCCAGTCGACCCCCCCGGCCACGACCCGCACCGGGGGCAGCACCGCCGGAAGCGGCCCATCGGCGCGGAACCACATCCCCGCCGCGAGGCCCCAGCCGTCCAGCGTGGACAGATCCGTGTACACGGACGCGAAGCCCTCCGCCGACTCGGTCAGGAAGGGGTGGGTCTCGGGATCGAGATCCACCCGGAGGCCAGTCGGCGTGTCCGCGGGCGTGGTGCGGTGATCGTCGGGGAACACGTCCAGCCCGCCCTCGATGTCCCAGAGGAACCGGGTCGCGCCGTCGCAGAACGGCAGGGGCGTCGGCACGCCGTCCGCGGGGTCGGCACAGGCGAGCAACAGGGCGAGCATCTCGCGAGTGTACGCCCGACGCGAACGTGCTGCCACGGGTCTGAGCGCCCGGCCCGCGCTAAGGGCCCCACCACGCCGGGCGTCCCCGGCCCAGGAATCCGTTGAAATTCGAAGAACTGGCCCTCATCGAGCCGATCCTCTCCGCGCTGCGCACCTGCGGCTACACCCACCCCACCCCCATCCAGGCCAAGAGCATCCCCGCCATGCTCGCCGGTCGGGACCTGTGCGCCACCGCCCAGACCGGCACCGGAAAGACGGCCGCCTTCGCGCTGCCCATCCTGCAGCGCCTGTCCGCGCGGCCCGGCAAGGGGATCCGGGCCCTCATCCTCGTGCCCACCCGCGAGCTGGCGGTCCAGACCGGGCTCGCCCTCGCGACGTACGGCAAGAACCTCCCCGCCGTCCGGCACGCTGTGGTCCACGGCGGGTCCGGAATCGACGAACAGCGCGTCCTCCTCGCCGCCGGCACCGACATCCTGATCGCCACTCCGGGCCGCCTGCTGGACCTGTGCGGTCACAACCTCGTCCGCCTCGACCGCATCGAGACCCTCGTGCTCGACGAGGCCGATCGGATGCTCGACCTCGGCTTCATCCAGCACGTCCAGACCGTGGTGGAGCGACTGCCGGCCCGCCGCCAGACGGCGCTCTACTCGGCCACCCTGCCCAAGGAGATCGAGACCCTCGCCGGCGAGATCCTGCGCGATCCGGTCCGGGTGGCGGTGGCCCGCTCGGCGGCCGTGGCCGAGGGCATCACGCAGTACGTGGTCTACGTCGAGCCTCCCGAGAAGCGCCCGAAGCTGCTCGCCATCCTCCTCGCCGACCCGGGCATCCGCCACGCCCTCGTCTTCACCCGCAC
>JAYVAS010000774.1:0-2622 GCA_043750895.1 Pseudomonadota bacterium | reverse complement strand
TGTTTGAACTCGATGCTGTAGCGTCGACGTTGTCGGGACATTCTGGACTCTCGGGGTTGAGGTTTACCCGAGTGGTCCGTCCTCTGGGGGCAGGGTCAGACACCGGGTACCCTCGCCGCGAGACCCCCTCGCCGCGTCGCCCCACGCAACGCCGCACGGTACCCTCGCCGCGAGACTCCCTCGCCGCGTCGCCCCACGCGACGCCAACGCCCACCCTCGACGCGAGACCCCCTCGCCGCGTCGCCCCACGCGACGCCGCACGCCACCCTCGCCGCGAGACCCCCTCGCCGCGTCGCCCCACGCGACGCCGCACGCCACCCTCGACGCGAGACAACCACGATTTGTGTGGCATCAGCCGCGGCGGGGGTGACCCGCCACCGCGTCGAGACGCCCTATACCCGGCGACCGCCTCACGTCCCGCTGAACTGCACATCCTGGAACAACAACGACGGCGAGCGCAGCGAACTGTAGGTCCACACGTCCGAGCCCGCCTCGGCGAAGTTGCCGAGCACATCGAGGATGTTGCCGGACACGTTCATCTCCGAGAGGTGGGCCTTGACCTCGCCGTTCTCGAGCAACAGCCCCTGGACGCCAAAGGAGAAATCCCCGGTGAGACCATTGGAGTTGCCGCCCAGGAACCCGGTGACGACGATCGCCTTGGGCAGCTCCGCCAGGATCTGCTGCGGGCGGCGCACCCCGGCGGGCACCACCCAGTTGGACCGCCCCCCCGAGGTGACCGGCATCCCCAACTTCCGACTGTAGTAGGTTGAGAGGTAGTAGTTCTTGAGCACCCCCCCCTCGATGACCGGCATGGGCTTGGCGCGCAGGGCGTCGCCATCCCACGGGCGCGACCCGAGGCCGCGCGGAATGGTGGGGTCGTCCAACAACGTGAAGTGCGAGGCCGCGATGCGCTCGCCCTGCTTGCCGGCCAGACAGCTCCGGCCCTGGTGCAGCTCGGACCCAGACAGCGGCCCGCCCAGCACCCCGAGGATGCGCCCGACGAGGTTGTTCTCGAGCAGCATGGGGTAGCGCCCGGTAGGCGCCGGTGCGCTCCCGAGCCGTTGCGCGGCGCGATGCCAGGCTTCGGCGGCGACGGCCGGCGCGGTGGGGAGATCCCCTCGGTGCGCGGCCGAATAGTAGGCCATCGCCTCGGGACGGCGCCCGTTGGGCTCCTCGAGCGTCAGCTCGACGCCCAGGCCGAAGCCGGTGTCGCGGTGCTCGCCTTCGAAACCGTTGGACATGACCCGGGCCCCATCGCTGGTGCTGTCACCCAGGTAGACGGTGGCCGAGAGCACCCGGCCCCGCTCGGGGAGGGCGTCCACCGCGGCCTCGAGGGCCTCGGCGTCCTCTCGGCGGCGGTCCGCCGTGAGGTCCACCCAGCCCGGGTCGAACAGGTCCAATGCTTCTTCGGTAGATCCACGCCCGCACAGTTCGAACCCAGGTTGTCGACGCTCCGGCTCTGGCTCCAAGACACGCGTGGCGGCGATCGCCCGGCGCAGGAAGGTTTGCAACGCGTCGGGGCGCAGGTCCGACGTGGAGTGGGCGGAATAGCGGTCATCCACCAGGAGGGAGAGCGAGACGGACAGACTCGTGGCCTGGGACGCCTGCTCCAACTTCCCGGCCCGCCGGGAGAGGGACACTTCGGTGGACCGGGAGACGGACACCGAGACTTCGTCGGCGCCGAGCGCGCTTGCGTCGCGGACCAGGTCCCGACCGAATTGGAGGAGGTTCATCAGTTGGCCCCCCCGACCGAGAGCCGCGCGACCTTGACGGTGGGCATGCCCTGCGAGACCGGCACCGACTGCCCGTCCTTGCCACACGTCCACCCGCCTTCGTCGATCTTCAGGTCGTTGCCGACCATCTCGATCGTCTCCAGCACCGCCGGCCCGTTGCCGACCAGGTTCACGTCCTTGATGGGACGGGTGAGCTTGCCATCCTCGATGAGCCAGCCGCTGCGCACGTAGAACGCGAAGTCACCGGCGCCGATCTGGACCTGACCGTTGGCGAACTTGTCGCAGTAGATGCCCTGCTTCACGCTACCGATGATCTCCTCGGGGCTGTGCGTCCCGTTCTCCATGTAGGTGGCCCGCATCCGGGGGAGCACCGGGTGACGGAAGCTCTCCCGGCGGCCCGAGCCGGTGGGCGCGACCTTGAAGTGCTTCGCGCTGATCTCGTCCTGCAGGTACCCCTTGAGGATGCCGTCCTCGATGAGGGTGGTCTTCTCGGCCGGGTTGCCTTCGTCGTCCGTGTTGATGGTGCCGCGGGCCCAGGGGATGGTGCCGTCGTCCACCACGGTGACGCCCTTGGGCGCGATGCGCTGGCCCACGCGGTTGGCGTAGATGCTGATGCCCTTGCGGTTGAAGTCGGCCTCGAGCCCGTGGCCGATGGCCTCGTGGAGCAGGATGCCGGAGGAGCCGGCGCCGAGTACGACCGTCATCTCGCCCGCGGGCGGCTTGCCGGCGTCGAAGAGGATCATGGTGTCGTCCACGGCTTCCTTACAGAGCCGCGCGACGCGCTCGTCGGTGTAGAACTCCAGGCCCTGGCGCTGGGCGAGGTTGGCGCTCGCCGACTCCTTCCGCCCGTTGTGCTCGGCCGTGACCACCACGAACGCCCGCGTCATGG
>JAYVAS010000773.1:0-4324 GCA_043750895.1 Pseudomonadota bacterium | reverse complement strand
CCGGCCAGCGGCGTGGTGTCGGGCGCGACGGTGGGCATGTCCCAGTCGAGGTAGTCGGGCAGGTCGTAGTTGCCGCAGGGGTTGGGGTCCTCGGCCACGTCGGTGGTGGCGAGCACCTCCGCCGACATGTCGAACATCCGCTCCATGATGTGCTCGGCCTGGAGGGGGCCGAGTTGGTTGATGTCGGCCTCGTAGCCGCCGAGGAGCCAGTCCTCGGCGAGCATCATGTAGCCCTCCTCGTCCTGGCTGTAGCCGACCAGGATCGCGTGGTCGTAGCCCAGCTCGGCGGCGGCCCGACGTTTGAAGGACTCCTCCAGGTAGGTCGTCGGCTCGCCCACCATGAAGCCCATGTACACGTCGTCGGTGGTGGTGCTGCCGTCCTCCTCGCGGATGGCCACTGGGCCGAAGCGTAGGGCGGCGATGGTGGCCTTCTGCGCCTCCGGCAGCGGCAGGAGCACCTGCTCGGCGTCCAGTTCGAAGAAGCCCTTGATGATCCCGACCATCTTGGAGAGCTCGACACAGTTCACGTAGGGGAAGACGTCGGCGGGGGCGAAGCCGGGCAGGTAGGCGGGGTCCTCTCCGCAGAAGGCGGCGCCGTAGGGCACGTTGAACTCGTCGATCACCGGGATGAGCTTCCCGGCCTCATCGTAGATGATGTTGTCCGGCTCGAGGTCCTCGGTGTAGGGCACGTAGTACATGTCCGTCGTGCCGCCTCGGGTCACGCGGATGTCGTCGTGGTTCTGGAGCACGGAGCGCCCGGTCCCCTCGAGGTGGATGGGCTCGGCGCTGGTGGGAATGCTCTGGTACAGCTCCCAGAGCGCGGCGTCCGCGTACTCGCCGGTGGTCTCGAGCGCCGCGTAGCCCTCGTCGGAGCCGGAAGGGGAGATGTCCCCCGCGGCCCCCTGCACGTGGGCGACGACCACCGAGGCGGGGAAGTGCTCCTGGAACACGATGTCCAGGGCTCCGGGAGAGTCGGTGGAGACGAGGGCGTTGTCGGTGTCGAGGCCCGTCCCGTGGATGCCGAAGTCGAACAGGACGCCCAGCGGCTGGTCGTCGAGGGTGTCGATGCGGATCATCGACAGGTACGGCGTCTTGTACCGGCCAACCGGGATGTCGGGGAAGAACGAGGTGTTGTCGTTGTGGTCGCGGCGGTCGCGGTAGACCCGATCCTCCGGGTCCCAATTCTTGGCGAAGCCGACGCCGATCTTGACCGGTTGCACCTGCGCGAACGCGTCGAGCGCCGCGTCCGCGGCTTGGGCGGCGAATCGATCGTGGATCTCGGGATTGAACTGGTCGGACCCCAGGAAGTAGGTGACGGTGTTGGAGAAGTCCCCGTAGGAGTTGTGGGAGTGGTTGGTGGTGAGCACCACCTTGCCGGTCATGTTGCGGCCGGTGGCGGCGGCGATGCGCTCCTCGATGTCCTTCATCAGGCCGTCGAAGGGGTAGATGAGGGCGACCTTGATGATGACGAAGTCCTGGTCCCCGTTGGAGAGCCAGAAGGCCTTCAGCACCGGGGCCGTCTGCACCCCGGCGGAGGTGGCGAACTTGGCGGTGTAGTTGGAGTCGCGCGCGTCCACGTCCCCATCCCCGCCGAAGCAGTCGCAGCGGCTGGTGTAGCCGGAGAGCGGGGTGCCGATGGGCAGCTCGAGGATGCGCTCGGCCACGCCCGCTTGCGGGGCGCCCATGCGGATCGCGGGGGCGTCGGGCTGCGCGGCGAGGGGATCACAGCTCTCCGTCTCGGGGATCTTCTCGACCTCGGGGGCCGGGCAGCCGGCCAGGAGGAGGAGGAGGAGGGCGGAGGGGTGGGACATGGTCGACTCGTGGGGGGCCGAATCATGCCCTGCTCCGGCCTCGCAGGCTACATGCGCCTCCAGATGTCCGATCCGCTCGTCCAGACCCTTCCCTCAGCCGCCCCCGGGGTGCGGCGCATGTTGCTGCGGGACGGGGCCGGGAGCCCGATCGAGGTGGTGGAGGTGTCCGCGGCGCGGATCCCGCGCCTTCCGCAGGGCGGGGTGTTCGCCCCGTTCCGGGTGGAGGGCGAGCGCCTGGTCCTCGGCCCCCCGCTGGCCGCGCTCCTGGGCGCCGTGGATGCCCCGCCGCTGGTGGTGCTGGGCCTGGTGGAGCGGGTCCTCGAGGATCTCGACGTGCTCCACGCGTCCGGCGGCGCGCACGGGGCCATCCACCCCAGCGGCGTGGGGTTCGATGCGGCGGGGACGCTCCAGGTGCGGCTCGTGCTCCACGAGCCCGGCCGGGACGCCAACCCGCACGAGGCCGACGTGGCCGCGGTGGGCGAGGTCGTCCGCGCGGCGTTGAGCGGTCGGTCGGTGGACGCGGGCACGCTCGGTCGCCTGGACTTCTGGCTGCGCGGGGCCGGCGTCGGTCAGCCCCGGATCGGCTTTGCCGACTCCCGGGCCGGGCTTCAGGCGCTCCGTGCGGTGATTGGGCGGGCGCGCGTCGCCGAGGCGGTCGAGGGCTTCCTCAGCGAGGCCGGCTTCCGGCTGCCGGACGCGCCGCGCGAGTTCAAGGTGCGTCCCGCGTTGCGGGGAACGGCCCCGGCGGTGGTGCGCGAGCGCGACAAGGCGGCGTTCCAAGCGCGAGAGTGGGTCGCGGCCGAGCTCCAGCGGGTGCGCACGGAGCGCTACGCGAAGGAGGAGGCCCGGCTTCGGAAGTGGGAGGAGGCCGAACGGGAAAAGCTGGTGGTCGCGGAGCCTGCCGAACGCACGGGGGGGCGGTCGGCCGAGCCCGCGGCGGTGATCGCGCTCCCCGATGCTCGCGCGGCGGACGTGTCGCCGGGCGACGAGCGGATCCGCGAGGAGGCGCGGCTCGCTGAACTGGCGCGGCGTGCCCTGGAGGCGCAGGAGCAGGCGCGGGCGGCCGAGGAGGCGCGGGACGCCGAGGAGGCGCGGAAGGCGGCGGAGGCGCGGGACGCGGAGCAACGGCGTGCGGACGACGCGCGCGTGGTGGAGGAGGCGCGGGCGGCCGAGGCGGCGCGGGCGGCCGAGGAAGCGGCGCGGGCGGAGATGGCGCGCGGGGCGGCCGAGGACGCGCGGAAGGCGGCGGAGGCGGCGCGGAAGGCGGCCGAGGCGCGCGACGCGGAGCAACGGCGTGCGGACGAAGCGCGCGTGGTCGAGGAGGCGCGCCTGGCTGAGGAAGCGGCGGAGGCGGCGCGGAAGGCGGCCGAGGCGCGCGACGCGGAGCAACGGCTCGCCGAGGAAGCGCGGCTCGCCGAGGAAGCGCGGCTCGCCGAGGAAGCGCGACGCGCCGAGTGGGCGGACAGCGAAACGACGCGGGTCGACGCCCCGAGTCCCCCGCCGCGGGTGTCGTTCGGTTCCGCGGTGACCCTGGTACCGGAGGCAGCGGCCCCGATCGTCGCGGTCCCGGAACCGGCGGCGCCGATCGTCGCGGTCCCGGAACAGGCGGCCCCGATCGTCGCCATCCCGGACCCGGCGGCGGTGGGTCCGCGTGTCATTCCCGACCCGACGGCGGCGCCCTCCCGTGCGGCCCCGGACGACGAGGACGAGGACGAGTTCGATCAGGACGACCCGCCGACCTCTCCGGGCGGCCTCGGTTCTTCGCCCCCGCGCGGCGCGGATCCACGCTGGTCGGGCGCGGTGGGCGTGACCGGAGACCCCTCCCGGATGCGCGAGAAGGGCCCCGGGAAGTGGGTCGAGTCGGGCCGTACCGCCGAGGAGCTGTCGGCCCAGTTGCCGTCGGGAGGGGCGCGCCCCATCGACCTGGAGCCCGTGGTCGCGGCGCCGCCGCGCTCGGTGCTGCCGTGGGTCGTGGCAGGGTTGCTGGCGGTGGTGCTGGTGGCGGTGCTGGTGTACGGGTAGGGGGCGGGCGGGTCGTCGCTCACCCCGCCGGTCTACGTCGTGGGCTCTGAGCGACTCGATGACGTCCCGTTCCGGTGGGTGGGGGGCTCCCGCGCATCCTAAAGTCCAACGTCGGCAACCACGAGCTTCTCCGGGAGATCCCCACCATGCCTGGCGGACACCTGGAGTTCGTTGCTGTGCACCAGCGAGAGATGCTGTGGGCTCTCGTCCGTGATTACGACGGGAGCTTGGAGGGCAATCTCGACTTTCCCTACTGTGACACCGTCGCCGACTTCTACACGCGGGTTTGGGAGCGTACCGCGGACCGCCGTGTGCGCTCGTGTATCCTCAAGCGCCTGCTGGACCTCGGGCGCACTCACAACCGGTGGTCGTGCCAGAAGGCTTTCGTGAGACTGACCCTGCCCCCAGAGGACGGACCACTCGGGTAAACCTCAACCCCGAGAGTCCAGAATGTCCCGACAACGTCGACGCTACAGCATCGAGTTCAAACA
>JAYVAS010000772.1:0-3640 GCA_043750895.1 Pseudomonadota bacterium | reverse complement strand
CGAGGTCACCGCCGTGGCCAGCGGCGAGTCGACGTAGACGGGTATCGGGGGGATCTTGCCGGCGAGGCGAAGCTCGTGCAGGACGTAGACGAGCTCCTGCGTGCGCCCGAGCGCGAAGGCGGGGACGATGATGCGACCGCCCCGGGCGACCGTCTCGTTGACGATGCGCGTCAACGAGGCCTCGGCGCCGGCCACCGGAGGGTGGGTCCGGTTGCCGTAGGTGCTCTCCATGACCACGAAGTCGGCCGGGGTCTCGGGCGGCTCGGGGTCGCGCAACAACGGGAGGCCGTGGCGACCGAGATCCCCCGAAACCGCCAGCCGGGTGACCCGGCCGTCGCCCTCGTCGATGGTGAGGTGAAGGTGGGCCGAGCCGAGGATGTGACCGGCATCCCGGAAGTGCGCCGTCACCCCCGGAAGCGGGGTGTAGACGTGGTGGTAGGGCACCCCGATCATACGCGCGAGCGTGTCGGCGACGTCGTCCTCGTCGTACACCGGAACCAGCGGGATCCAACCGGGATCATCCTCGAACTTGCGGTTGAGGTACTGCGCATCGGAGAACTGGATGCGGGCCGAATCGGCGAGCATGAGGGCGGCCACGTCCCGCGTGGCTGCGGTGCAATAGATCACGCCGCGGAAGCCGGACTTCACGAGGGTGGGGAGCGAACCCGAGTGATCGACGTGGGCGTGGGTGAGCAACACGACGGCGGCCTCGGTGGCGACACGAGGAACCGTGCTGTTGCGGGCGCTGCTCTCGGCACGCCGCCCCTGGAACATGCCGCAGTCGATGAGGATGTTGCCCTGTCGACACTCTACGAGGAGCATCGACCCGGTGACCTCTTCCGCGGCGCCGAGAAAGTGGAGTCGAGCCAGGAGACCTCCGAATCTCGACTCTCTATTCCGCCCGGAAGCCGTACCCGCCCTTCTCCCGGTCCCGCGGACGCGCGGCCCGCAGCCGGACGGAGGCCGAGCGCCGCGGGCTACCCCCGCAACACCTTGAAGGCGTGGGACCAGTCTCCCCGGAGGAACCCGGGGGCACACCAGAGCTGGCACAGGGCCTCGATCGGACCCGCCGCCTCGACCCCACCGACATCCTCGGCGTCCCAGCCGAAGGCATCCAAGAGCGCGGTCGCCTCGGCCTTGGCCGCCGCGTCGGTGCCGCAGATGAACATCGTCGGGCGACCGCCCGAGAAGCTCGGGTTGACCATGAACGCGTTGCCCACGCTGTTGAAGGCCTTGACGAACCGCGCCTCGGGCGCGAGCGCCTGGAGCCGCTGCATCAGGGAGTCCCCGGGGCCCGTGAAGTACTGGACCACGCCGTTGACCGGAGGCCCGGCGGCGATGGGGTTGGTCGCGTCCAGGACGAGCTTCCCGGCCAGGCGAGCCGGACCGGCCAGCGCCACCGCCTCCACAGCCGCGAGGCCCGCGACCGCGAGCACCACCACGTCCGCCCCCGCTGCGTCCGCGAAGGTCCCGGCCGAGACCCCCGCGCCCGCCGCCCACTCCGCCACCTTGTCCACCGAGCGGCTCCCGATCACCACCGCGTGACCGTGCTTCTTGAACCCCTCCGCCAACACCTTGCCCACCACACCGGACCCGATCACACCCACCGACGCCTTGGCCATGAAAACTCCGAAGTCGCGGAAAGGTAGGCACGGTCGGCGACGTAGCAAAGAAAAGGCGGGGCCGGCACCCACACGGCACCGATACCGCCACCGAGACGCGATGAACAAAAATCAACGAAACGTCCTTGCGCCCGTCGACGGAGCCAAGTAACAACGAATGGGCACTCTTCGTGCCTGCATACCCATGCCCAGGAGCGTCCGATGAATCCGACCTGCACCACCAAGCTTTACGTGGCCGGCATGTCCTTCGTCGTTGATGGCGGCTCCCGAGGCATTTGGGGCTTGGTCCGTCGACCGCACTAGCGGTCTTCGCGTCCACTCTCCCGGCCGACGGCGAGCCGCCGCCAGCAACAACCCCGCCTGAACCTAACGGATCAGGTTCCGCGCGTTCGCCCGCGCCCCCTCCTGCCTCGCGACGTGCCCTCACGTCTGCGCGCCCGGCTCCGCCGGGTCGAGGTCTGTCATGTTGTCCCCCACTGTCGTCTCACCAGAAGAAGCCGCCACTCCGCGTCACGTGCTCAAACTCGCCTGGCCGGTCATGGTGTCGATGGTCAGCTATTCGCTGATGTCGGCCGCAGACGCCGTTTTTGTCGGAAGATTGGGCACCGTCCCCCTCGCGGCCATCGGCCTCGCCGTCACCACCACCTGGCTTTTCCTGGCGCTCCCCGTAGGTCTGCTACGGGGCGTTCGGGTCGCCGTGTCCCAAGCCACGGGCGCGGAGCGCACCCTCACCGCGGACGCGCTGGGCTGGCAGGCGCTTTGGCTGGCAATCGGCGCCGGCGTAATCGTGGGGCTGGCGGCCCAAGCCAGTCCGTGGATCTTCTCCGTGTTGGGAGCCACCCCGGAGGTGTCGGCAGAAGCCTGGATCTACTTTCAGATTCGGGCACTCGCGGCGCCGGTCGCGTTGGTCGAGCTGGCGCTCACCGCGTGGTTCGAAGGACGCGGTGACACCCGTACGCCGATGCGCGTCAACGTCACCAGCAACCTGCTCTGGGTCGCGCTCGACGCGGTGCTCGTGCCGGGCTGGGGGCCGATCCCCGGATTGGGCATCGCCGGCGCGGCGTGGGCCGGCGTGATCGCCATGGGCTTCGCCGCGGTGTGGCTCCTGGCGCTGGCCCTCCCCCGCCTCCGGACGGCGTCGTGGCGCCCGCGGCGCACCCTGCTGAAGGAGTCGACGCGGCTGGGCACGCCCATCGGCGTGCAACGCCTGCTGGACGTCGTGGCCTGGACCGCCCTGACCGGCGTCCTGGCCTCGATCTCGGACGTCCAGCTCGCCGCCCACGTGGTGGCCATCCGGGTGCTGTTGACCAGCTTCCTCCCCGGGATGGCGATCGCCGAGGCGACCGCGGTGCTCGTCGGGCAGTCGGTCGGCGCGCGTCGGCCGGACCAGGCCCGCGCGGCGTGGTGGGCGGGCGTGCGCACGGCGGTGGTGGTGATGGCGGCGGGGGGCGCGTTGTTCGTGACCGTCCCCAATCTGCTGCTCGCACCCTTCGGCGTGACCCCGGAGGTGGCGGCCATCGCGCGCCAGCTCCTGCTCATCGCGGCGGTGTTCCAGATGATCGACGCAATCGCGACGGTCACCTACCTGTCCCTCGACGGCGCCGGAGACACCCGGTTCACGCTGGTGGCCTCGCTGTCGCTCTCGTGGGGGGTCAAGCTGCCGATCGGCATCGTCCTCGCCCGCGGGGCCGGGCTGGGTGCGGTGGGCGGGTGGCTCGGGCTCACCGCGGAGCTGGTCGTGCTCCTGGCCGTGTTGGTGTGGCGGTGGCGATCGGGGCGGTGGTACCGCGCCAGCGCGCCCGCCGCGCTCACCCAGGCGGCGTGAGCCCACCCTCGGCCCAGATCGGCGCATAGCCCCACCCGTCCTCACCGGCGGCCGGGCGTGCGCCGGTCAACCAGCCGTAGAGGGTGGGCGCCACCTGTCCGTTCACCGCGGCGGCCGGTACGCCGGGATGGGCCCGAACCGGCTCGCCCCACACCCCGACGAAGGCGTCCTTCTCGGCGTACGCCTCCCCGGC
>JAYVAS010000771.1:0-1862 GCA_043750895.1 Pseudomonadota bacterium | reverse complement strand
CACCGACCTCACCGACACCGCGACGACCGACACCAGCGCCACCGACACCTCCACCACCGACCTGCTCCCCCTCGGTGCCGCCTGCGACCCGGACGCCCCCACCTGCGTCGCCGGCGCCTCCTGCTGCACCGCCTGCTGCGCCCTCGACGCCTCCCCCGTGTGCACCGCCGGTGACACCTGTCCGCTCCCCGACCTCACCGTGGACAGCTTCAACGCGGCGATGTCGATGGTCATCTCCACGGAGAGCTTCGCCGAGGACGCCTGCGCCGTCCAGGAGGGATGTGTGGTGCCCGGCGAGCGTCGCCTGCTCCGCTTCACCACCACCACCCCCAATGTCGGAACCGGCGCGCTCACCCTCGGCATCCCCGCCCACGATCCCCGCTTCAGTTGGTCCACCTGCCACGGTCACTACCACTTCGACGACTACATGCAGGCCGACGTCGTCGACGCCCACGGGGTCCTCGCCACCGGCCAGAAGCAGGCCTTCTGCCTGATGGACAGCGAACCCTGGGACAACCCGGCGCCGGGCCCGGTGTACCACTGCGGCAACCAGGGCATATCCGTCGGGTGGGCCGACACCTACCCGTCCGCGCTCGACTGCCAGTGGGTGGACGTCACCGATCTGCCGGCCGGCGCCTATACCCTTCGGCTCACCGTCGACCCGACCGGCCAATTCCGACAATCCGATGTCGACAACGATTCAGTGGAAATTGCGTTCGAACTATCGCTATGATGACCCCCCGGGGTGACCCCATGCTCCTTCTGCTCGTGGCCTGCATCGACAACAACCTCAACGCCAAGCAAGAGGATCCCGTCGGCTTCGATACGGGCGATGACCTCCCGCCGCCCCCGGTGGACACCTCGGACACCACCACCGACACCGACACCACGCCGACCGACGTCGTCACCGAGCCCTGCGAGCCCCGCTCCTTCCCCGCCCACAGTGTCACCCAACTGGACGACTGCGGCGGCGGGGTGGTCTCCACCCCCGACTACGAGGTCGAGCTCCACTGGAGTGACGACACCCTCGGGTGGATGATCAGCTCCCCGGTGATCGTGAACCTCACCGACGACAACGGCAACGGTCGCATCGACGACAACGACACCCCGGACCTCATCGCCGCCCCCTACACCGGCGGCATCTACGCCATCGACGGGTCCGACGGTTCGCGCATCTGGTCGGCCGCGTCGAGCCAGATCGAACAGAGCACCCCCGCCGTGGGTGACGTGGACGGCGACGGCTTCCCCGAGGTCTTCGTGCAGGGGCTCTACGGCAGCGCCATGATCTCGGGCATCGACGGCAGCGAGCTCTGGACCGGCGGCGCCGCCGACCAGATCAAGACCTACTGCGGGGCACCCGGGATGGCCGACCTCGACGGCGACGGTTCGATCGAGGTGTACTTCGGGCGCATGATCATGGACGCCGCCACCGGCACCATCCTCGCGCGCGGCACCGGCGGCCAGGGGACGTCGATCCCCGGCGAAGGCCCCATCAGCGTGGCCGCCGACATCGACCTGGACGGCATCCTCGAGATCGTCGCCGGCAACACCGTGTACAACCCCGACGGGTCGCAGGTCTGGTACAACTCCAGCGAGAAGGACGGGTTCCCGGCGGTCGGCAACTTCGACGGTGATCCCGAGGCCGAGATCCTCGTGTCCCAGCAGGGCCGCGCCAGCCTCTACGACACCGACGGTACCACGCTCTGGGCCTACACCCTCCCCGGGACCAGCTACGGGGGGCCGCCCGCCGTGGCCGACGTCGATGGTGACGGCGATCCCGAGGCGATCATCCCCCACCAGACCGGCATCGTGGTGCTCGACGCCGCCGGCAACATGGTCTGGGACTACGTACATGCCTCCGG
>JAYVAS010000770.1:0-2819 GCA_043750895.1 Pseudomonadota bacterium | reverse complement strand
GTCCTGGCCTACGAAGGCCGGATTGAGTCCGTGCGTCTCAACCAGGGGATCGAGCTCTTCGCCTCCTCCCCGGAGGCTTCCCGCTGCTCCATCGAAACGACGCTCCCGGTGGACCTCGCCGCGCAGCTCGCCCGCGGCTACCGCCTCGAGGGGTCGGCGGTGGAGGTCTCCCAGTGGATCCAGGGGACCACGTACGAGCAGCGGGTTCGGCGCCTGGTGGGCCGGGTCTCGGGCCTCCGCTACGGCGACGCCGGCGAGCCGGTGTCGTTCACGGTGGAGGCCAACCCCATCGACGACCACGGGACCATCCTCGACGCCGACGCCGCGGTCAACGCCAACACCTGGCCGACCGCCCCGGATTCCTCGGTGGGCCGGCCGTACCCGCTGGTGATTGGGGCGCCTGGGGCGAACGTCCACAACCTCACCTCGGGGTCGCCGGCGCTGGCGGTGGAGACGACTGGATCCGCCGTCGACACCGTCCTGGTCAACGCCGAACCGACCTTCGCGACATCTGTCAAGATCATCAGCACCGGGAGCAATACCAACGTCAACCTTCCGATCGCGCTGGTCCGGGACGGCCTGGGGCGGCTGGTGGCGGTCGTGGACATCAGCGCCCAGAGTGCGGGCTTTCGCGCAGATACGTCCTCCTTCTACGCCCGATGGGACGACGGCGGGGCCACCTACAACGACACCCACACGGGGGCGCTGACCATGCTCGGCGACGTGCTCGTCTGGGCGCTGCGCCGGACCACCCTCCAGGTCGACGTGGGCCGAATGCGCGCCGCGGCGCCGCTCCTCGTCCAACGGAAGGTCGACGGCTACGTGGACCAGGTGGTGGGGTCCTGGGAGTGGATCCAGCAGCAGCTGCTCCCGCTCGCCCCGATCAGCATGGTCGGGGGGCCCGAGGGGCTCTACTTGCTGGTTTGGCGACGGGACCTGCTCGACGGGCGTGACACCCTGGCCCACCTGGACCTCGACGCCGACCCGACGCTCTCCCGCACTGGCGACATGGGCGACGAGCAGGAGGACCCGGTCAACCGGGTGACGGTGAACTACGCGCTGCGCACGCGCACCGGGGCCTACCAGGCCACGTCGGTCGTCTCCAGGACCCCCGCGGCCCGAGACTCCCAGCGCCGTCTCACGCCGCCCGGGCGCCCCGTCGTCTACGCCGACCAGGTGATCGACCTGCCCCTGGTTCACGAGCGGGCCACGGCGGCCCTGGTGGGCATGGACGCCCTGGCCAAGGGGTCGATCCCGACGCGGCCGCTCGGGCTCTTGGCGCCCTCACCGACCTGGGAATGGGTGGAGCCGGGGATGCCTCTCTCCATCAGCTCCACGGCCCAGGCGCTGGTCCGCCGAGTCTACGTCGTGGAGGCCGTCGAGCGCGCGGACGACGGCTACGTGGGCCTCCAGCTTCGGCGCGAGGTTGACTCCGTGCGCGACGTTCCGGGGGGTGCGTGATGCTACTCGGCCCAGCTCACGCGACGGGTGGTGTCCGCGACGCACTCCACCCGCAACCCATCCTCGGTCAGGTCCCCGTACGTGTCGTAGTCGCTGCACCGTCCGTCTGCCTGGCAGTTCAGAACCTGCCACACGTAGGGCGTCCCAACGTCGACGTAGAACGGCTCGTCATCGGCGCACGCGAACTCCTCCTGGTGCCACGTCACCGCCGCGCCCGGCACGGTGGCAGCGTTGCCACTCTCCGACCCCGCACCCGCGTCACAACCCGCCAGAAGCACGAACAGGATCCCCATGAGGACCTCCGGATCGTGCCGTACCCCACTCTCGCCCAGGACGCACCCCCATGGCTGCCCTAGACCTCACCCTCACCGCGCTCGATCATCTCCCCACGGTCACCGACGGCACCTGCTCCGCTACCCCCGGAAACGTGCGCCGGGTCAACATCTCCGCGAAGCGGCTGCGCTACACGGTCTTTGCAGACACCGCGGCGCTTAAGGTCTCGATCCCGGTGAACGGCTCGGCCATCGCGGACGAGGCGTCCGGCGCGGCGCTGACCAAGGTCACGATCGCGATCGGCGGGTTCTTCAGCTTTGTGGCGGGCGGAGCGAACCGCGAGAGCGGCCTTCCGTCCGTCTCGCAGTTCTACATCCACTCCGCGACGGGTACCGCACCCTACGCCATCGGCGTGGACGAGGTGGGGGCATGACCCGGTTCACCCCGCCCTCCACCGCCACCCCCGTCCTCTCCCTCCCCGCAGCCATCGCGGACGCGGTGACGTGGGAGGAGGCCTTCACCGAGACGGCGCCGCCGGTGTCCCTCGACACCCCGACGACCGTTGAATCCCCGTCTTGGAGCGCCTAATGGCTGTCCCCTCCCTCCCCGCACTGTCCGTCGGGTCGTTGACGATCACCACCGCAGGCGTGTTGATCAGCAACACGCTCGACGGCATCTTCGACGCGCTCTCGGCCACGACCTACGACGACGGCGTGAGCGTCCCCACGGCCGCTCGCTGGGTGCCGACCAAGTACCAGAACGCGGGCACCACCGAAGCGGTGTACGCGGTGCCGGCGGCGTCCTCCCCCATCGCGGGGAAGGTCGTATTGGTGTGGGCGGGTGCAGCCGCCGGGACGCACGCGTCGGTGGTGATGGCGTCCCCCGATGTCTACGCCAACGGGGTCGTGCTCTTCGGGGCCTACGTCGCCAGCGCGGGGCAAACGGTGTCGGCGGCCAACTACTCGGCGTGGGACGCCGCGACCCCGTTCACCGGCGGGACCGGGCGCTGGACTGGATACTGCCGCGTGACCGCGTCAACCACGGCCGCCAAGGTCTTTCTGTTTTCTTCCACCGACTACATCGGG
>JAYVAS010000769.1:0-7778 GCA_043750895.1 Pseudomonadota bacterium | reverse complement strand
GCGCCGAGCACGAGGTAGCCCGAGAGGCCCGCCGCGAGGCCGAGCGGGTCGGGGGGCGTGAGGGGCACGGCGGGGACCAGCTCTTGACGGTCAGGCGCCGCGGGCGGCGCCGCCGCTGGGGGGGCGGTGGGGTCGGCGGTGAGGGCGGTGGACATCGGGGCTCCGGGTTGCTTTCAGCGTACCGGGGCCGGGGTTTCGGAGGGGTGCATCGCGGGAGCGGGGCGGGTGCAGGGGCGGTGCAGGGATCACCACGCTGACGGACGGTAATCCTTGAGGAACTGGCCCCAGGTGTGCACGCCGGTACGGAGCCCGGTGAAGTAGGGGTCGAGGATGCGCATCGCGCCGTCGATGATGTCCAACGGCGGCTGGAAGCCGTCAGCGACCTTCCGCTCCACGTGGACGGTGGGGTCCTCGTCGGTCACCCAGCCGGTGTCCACCGCGTTCATGTAGATGCCGTCCTTCACGTAGTCGAGGGCCGAGGTGCGGGTGAGCATGTTCAGCGCCGCCTTGGCCATGTTGGTGTGCGGGTGTTTGTCCGACTTCGTGATCCGGTAGAACTGGCCCTCCATCGCGCTGACGTTGACGATGTGGCGGTCCCCCGCGTTGTCGCGCAACAGCAGCGGCTTGAGCTTGCTGTTGAGGATGAAGGGCGCGATAGCGTTGACGAGGTGCACCTCGAGCAGCTCGGGCGTGGAGACGTCCGCCAGCTTCAGGCGCCAGCTGTTCATGACCCGGAGGTCGACCTGTTGGAGGTCTTCGTCGAGGCGGCCCTGGGGGAACAGGGCCTCGGCGGCGGCGAGGGTGCCGTCGGCGAGGCGGACCGGGGCGTGGGGGGCGGCGTGCTCCGGGTTGCCGGTGGCGGTCGTGCCGAGCCTCAGGTCCCGGTTGCCCTGGACCAGCGCCTGTTCTTCCGGCGCGGTGAGCGGGGGCTCGAAGCCGCTGGCGTCGAGCAGGTGCCGGTAGAAGGCGGCGGGCCGACGCACGGTCTGGCAGGCGTTGTTGATCAGCAGATCGAGGCGCTGCTCGGTCTGGCACAGGTGGTGGCAGAACTCCTCGACGCTGGGCGAGTGGCGGAAGTCGAGGCCGTAGATCTGCAGCCGGGGCTGGAACGCGGCGAAGTCGGCCTCCTGGGCAAAGCGGTGCGCGGCGTCGTGGGGAAAGCGGGTGGTGACGATCACCCGGGCCCCGGCGCGCAGCAGGGTGATCGCGCACTGGAAGCCGATCTTCAGCCGACCGCCGGTCACGAGGGCCACCCGACCGGTGAGATCCACCGTCTGGCGACGTTTGCCGTAGCTGTGGTCCCCACAGCGGGTGCACATGGCGTCGTAGTAGAAGTGGAGCTTGGTATACGGCTCCTTGCAGACGTAGCAGGCGCGGGCCTTGTTGAGGACCGGGGGCGGTGCCTCCGTCGCACCGACCGCCTCGGCGGGCGGCGGTTCGAGCCACAAGGGGGTGTAGACGGGCGCCTGCCGCTGCTGGCGGAGCCCGCTGGCCTCGACGAGATCGCGGTCCTGCTGGACCGACGCGGCGCGGCGCGCCTTCCGGTGGGCGCGCGCGGTGGCGGCGACGGTGTCCCGGTCGGGACGAGAGACCCGACCCGCGGCGATCATCAGCCGGACCCGCAGGGGCTCGGGCATGTGGATGAGCCGCAGCCGATCCTCGTAGATCGTGTCCAGCAGCCGGATCGCGGCTTCGACGTCGGCATCGGTGAAGGGGGGTGGGGAGGACATACGGGCCGTCTACCCCGTGCCGAGCGGCCCGGCGTGCCGGTGTCAGCCGGCGTAGCCCCGGGGGTGCTCCCGGTGCCACTCCCAGGCTGACTGGACGATGGCGTCGATGGACTGGTAGCGCGGGGTCCACCCCAGCGCGGCGTGGGCGCGCGCCGACGTGGCCACCAGCGTGGCGGGGTCGCCCGGACGGCGGGGCCCGACCTCGACGGGGATGGGATGCCCGGTGATCCGCCTCACCGCGTCGACGACCTCCATCACCGTGTAGCCATCGCCGCCGCAGCCCAGGTTGTACCGCCCCGAGCCGCTCCCGACGGCGTCCAGGGCGCGGGCATGGGCGTCCGCCAAGTCACGGATGTGGACGTAGTCGCGCACGCAGGTGCCGTCGCGGGTCGGGTAGTCGGAGCCGTGCAGCACGGCGTGTGGGAGCTGCCCGAGCGCCACCTTGAGGAGGTTGGGGATGAGGTGGGTCTCGGGGGCGTGGTCCTCCCCGTAGTGGCGGGTGGCACCGGCGGCGTTGAAGTAGCGCAGGCAGATGCTGTGGATGCCGTAGGCGCGCTCGTAGGCGTCCAACGCGCCCTCGAAGGCGAGCTTGGTGGCGCCGTACGGGTTCAGCGGGGCCTTGGGGTCGTCCTCCTCGATGGGCATGCGCGCCGGCTGGCCGAAGATGGCGCAGGTGGAGGAGAAGACGAAGCGGCGGACGCCCGCGCGTTGGGTGGCCTCGAGCAGCGACACCCCTCCCATCACGTTGTTGCGGTAGTACTTCCCCGGATCGGTGACCGACTCCCCCACCAGGGCGTAGGCGGCGAGGTGCATCACCGCCTCCACGCCGTGGCCGGACAGCGCCGCCTGGACCCGGTCGGTGTCGTGCAAGTTGCCTTCCACGAAGGTGGCGCGGGGGTCCACGGCGGCGCGGTGCCCGCAGGAGAGGTCGTCGTAGACGATCACCGTGTCGCCGCGATCGCACAGGACCTCGGTGGTGACACTGCCGATGTACCCGGCGCCGCCGGTGACCAGGATGCGCATCGAACCTCCGGCGCGAGCGTATCCGGATACGCTGGGGTGATGTTGTTCCTCACCCTGCTTGCCTGCTACGAGCGCGTGCTGACCGACGCGCGCATCGACGTCCGGAAGGAGGTCGTGCACGTGCTGTCGCAACAGCAGGGGGTGGACGATCAGATCGAGGGCGCCGCGTGCACCGACGTCGCCGGGTGCCTCGCCGCCCTCACCAATCATCTCGCGGAGGAGCGCAGCCAGCTCGCGGCGATGGCCGCCACGGACATCGTCAACGGCTTCTACCTTCGCGACGGCGAGCTCGATCTGGTCGTGGCCTACACGGCTCCGCTCTCGTCCGAGCTCTTTGCCGGCGGGGCGCCCTTGCAGCGGGTGGCCGCCGAGGTCAACGGCAAGCAGCGGGTCTTCGCGGTCGTCCGGCAGCCGCTGCCCGACGAGAACGCGCGCATGACCGTCTCGGCCACCGGCCCCCATGCCCGCCTCTCCCTGGCCGAAGACGGCGACCTCTGGACCTTCACCAGGGGGCGCCCGCGCGTCCACCTCACGTACCAGAACGTCCGCGACGGGGTCGACCTGGTGATCGACCCGTGGATTCAGAACATCCCTGGCCTCGAAGCAGCGCTCCGCGCCGACCCCCGGTTCCTGGATCCGGCGGGGCTGCGCCCGTGATCTGGTGGATCCTCGCGTGTGCCAGTCCCGAGACCGGAGTCGTCGAAGCCGCGGCGGCCTACCGGGCCGTGGCGGCCGATCCGCGGCGGTGGGCGGCCTGTGTCCCCCTCTCGGACCCCTGGTGGCAGGCCGATTGCCTGACGCTGGCTGCAGCCGGCATCGCTCCCAAGCGGCCCGCCGACGCCATGAAGGTGTGTGAGCGCATCCCAGCCGGGGTGTTCCGGGACGAGTGCGCCTTCCAGACGGCCGAGGCGGCCGGGGATCCGGCGCTGTGTGTGTCGGCGGGCCTCTTCAAACAACAATGTCGCGCCCACGTGTGGGGCGAGTCGATGTCCCGTCTGTTCCCCATCGGCATCTCGGTGGCCGATGCGGAGAAGAAGGCCGAGGCCCTGCTTCCCACCTACGGCATGGAGCCCGACGACCGCATCGCCTGGTTCGGGCTGCTCGAGCACGTCCTCGAGCTCCCGGGGCCGATCGATCGGTCCCAATGCGCCGGGTTGGCCACCGAGCGGCGCCGGGCGGTGTGCGAGGAGACGGCGCTCCACCTCTACCGGCAGCGGCTGGACCGCGCGAACGGGCGCGGCGCGCTGCCGTGCCCGGGGAAGGGCGTGCTCGACCCGCAGGTGGATCCCGGGTCGGACCCGGTCTACCTCGATGCCTACCAGCGCCGGGTCAAGGGCATGAACTGTCCGGAGGCGGTTCCGCCGGCGGGGTGATCGGGCACCGGTCTTTCGGCGGAGTTTCCGCGTTCTTCGTGCGCGGGTGCTTAGGAAGTACGAAACCCGGATTGTTTCATGGAAACCAAGACTCCCGCTTCTGCGCCCCACGACGTCTCGACACTGCGCCAGCTCCGCGACGAGCTCCGTTTGAAGATCCACCTTGCCGAGGCGGACCTCAAGGTCGACTGGGAGAAGGCGGAGGTGCTCTGGTCCCGCGTCGAAGGCGAAGTGAACCGCCTCCGCAGCGAGACCAAGGGCGCCGGGGAGGAGGTCGTGCACGGCGCCGGGGCGCTGGTCAAGGAGCTGGGCGAGGCCTACACCCGGATCGGCGCGGCGCTTCGCCGCCCGGTCTGATCGTCGACCCTACCGGAGCGCCCACGCTTCGGGACGGTTGAGCACTTCGGCGCCCTCTTCGCTGAAGCTGAGCTTCATCGGGCCCGGGGCGGTCACGTAGATCGTCCCGATCACCCACGTCTCGTCTTCCATGAAGTCCCGCACCTCCACCCGGTGGGGGCCGGGAGTCAGGACCACGTTCTTCTTGGCGTCGCCCACGCGGAACTCGGCGACCTTCTCCCCGTCGATCCAGACGTTGGACCACTCTGTGTTCCGCGGGATCAGCTCGACGACCACCGGGGCGGTGGAGACGGGCGGGAGCGCGGGCGCCGGGCTGCTGCCGGTGTCCGACACCGAGACCGAGAGCCCCGGCATGCCGCCGATCTGGACGGTCACGCCGCCGCTCTGCATGCGGGTGCCCGTTCCCCCGGCGACCGGGGCCACCGCCCGGATCTCGGTGATCGCGAAGTTGCGGCCGCGCCACTCCACCAGCACCTCGATGCCGTCCGGGGTCATCAGCTCCAGGTTGGCGATGGGGCGGTCGGAGGTGGTGCGCGCCTCGATGACGTGCAGACGATCGGGGGCGAGCTCCATCCAGGCGGGGTTGCCGTCGAGCATCGGCAGCGACTCGCCGTCGACCCGGATCATCGCCGGGGAGCTGGTGGAGACGCCGAGGACACCGGCGAGCGCGATGGGGAGGAGGAGCAGCATGGTGGTCCGAGGGTACCGCACAAACCGGTGGGGGCGGGGTTGATTCCGTGGGGCCCTTCAGCTACAAACGCGGTCCCAGTGGGGCCTATCGATGTTCGCTCTGTGGCTGGCGGCCGACGCTGCCCTCGCCAGTTCCACGCGTAGTTACACGGGGTGGAACCTCCCGAGCGGCCTGGCCGTGCTGTACCGGCCGGATGCGCGTTTCCCGGTGGTTCGGGTGGTGGTCGCGGTGCGAGGGGGAACGGCAGACGCCCCCGAGGGCAAGCGCGCCGTTGCCCACCTCGCCGAGCACCTCGCGTTCCGCGCCGTGCTGGACGGCGAGCCGATCGGGGTGGCCTTGCGGGCGGCCGGGTGTGTGTCCAACGCGACCACGGGACTCGACTACACGACCTACTTCATGGAGTGCCCGATCGACGCGGCGGACGTGCCGCTCCGGTTCGCGCTGTCCCTGGCGGTCCACGATCTCCCCGGCCTCACCGACGCCGCGGTCGCGGTCGAGGCCCAGGTGGTGCAGCACGAGACCACGCAACGCCAGGACGCCGGGAACTACACAAGCTCCCGCCTGACCCTCCCGGTGTTCACCGGCGATCACCCCTACCACATCGCTGACGCAGGGCTGGACGAGGTCGTGAGCGTCAGCCTGGCCGACGTCCAGGGCTTCTTCAGCCGCTACTACACGCCCGGAAACACCGTGGTGGTCGTCGAGGGCGACCTGTTGCCCCACGCGCTGGCCGAGAGCGTCGCGCGCCTGTCCGGAGATGGAGTGGCGGATCCCCGACAGCGGCGGGGGGAGGTGGCGGTGTGGCCCGGTGGGGGGGGCCTGGCGTGGCTCACCTTGGACGACCAACCGGTCCTCTGGTTCCGTGATCCCACGCATCCCGATCAGCCTCTGCCGCGCGGGCCCACCATCGAGCTCATCCCGGCGCCCGCGCCCGCCCCGCCGACGCCCGACACCGCGCCCCGGCGGATCACGGTCTCCGGGGGGCGCCCCAGCGTCGTGGTGGCCTGGTACCTTCCGCCCGCGCAGCGCGTCAACTGGTGGCACCTGTCGAACGCCGCGGACTTCGCGTCGGTGGATCTCGACGCGGCGCTCACGGGAGTGCCCGGTGTCCTGGCCTCGGGCTGCTGGGCCAGCCTGGGCGTGCGGGGGTCGATGCTCGCATGCGAGGCGATCCTCGAAGACGAGGAGGTGCAGGTCGCGGTGGGCCAGAAGATGGCCAGTGCGTTCGATGGGCCCTACTCCGGCGTCCGGCAGCTCCGGGTCGAGGCCGAGGCGTCGGTGGAGGACCAGGCGCAGGAGGTGTTGTTCGACCTGGATGACGCGAGCGTCGACGCGCTCCGCGCCGTCGCCGAGTACCGCCTCACCACCGGGCTGTTCGACCTGTACGGCCCCGGGGCCAGGAAGTCGGCGCACTTCTGGCGAGACGTCTACGAGACCTGGCTCTCCGCCGGGCGCGCCACCATCACCTACGTCGACACGGAGGGCCGGGAGTCCCTGGCCGGGAGGGCCCGACCGCCCGGCGTCGCGGCCGTCGCGCCCCGGCGTGCGTGGCCATCCCCGGACCCGGGCCCGGTGTCCGGTTCCACCGCGAAGGAGGTGGTGCTTCCCAACGGCCTGCGGGTGGTGCTGCTCCCCTTGCCGGGTACGCCGTTGAGCGTGTGGCGGCTCATGACCCCGGCACCCCCCGGCTCCGAGGAGCTGAGCGCGTTTCTCACCGACGCGCTGCGCACGCCCGCCAGGGTGCAGCGCAACGAGATGCTGTACAAGATGGAGACGTGGGCGGGGGACGGTGTCTCGGCGGTGGGCATCAACCTGCGCGGTTCGTGGGATCCGCGGCTGGTGGTCCGTTCACTCTGGGGCACCGTGCAGGCCCTCGAGACGGGCAACCTCGACGGCGCCTTCCGGCGCACCGTCGGCGAGGTGGTGCTTGCGGGCCGGTCTCCGGAGGGGTGGCGCACGCGACTCTGGCGGCAGGCCGTCCGGGCCAACCCCGAGGCGGACGGTCTCCCCGAGCTCTCCGCTGCCCTCGCGCAGAAGGGCGTCGCTGAGGCGGTGTTGAAGGCCCAGTTCCGTCCCGAGCAGGCCACGTTGGTGGTGGGCGGGAAGTACGACAGCGAGACCCTCGACCGCATCGTCGAGGAGATGGCGGATTGGACGGTCAAGCCGGCGGCGCCGGTTCCGGAGACAGGGCGCGTCACCCGGGTCGCGCCGGTCGCAGAGGTGGTCGTGCTCGACGCGGCGCGCGGCGGACGCACGGTCGACGTGGGATGGATGTGTCCGACCACGGTTCCGGCCGACAATCCGTACGTCGTCGCGCTCGCCGGAGAGCTGGCCGACGCCCGGCTGTCCGAGGCGGCCCGCAGCGCGTTGGGGCTCGGGTACAGCCCGTATGCGTGGGGGGCGGCGTTGTGGGGCAAGGTCGACCTGAGGTTCGTCGTGGAGACCGAGCTGGGGCTCGAGGCGCAGGTGCTCGCCACGATCCGGACCGTCGCCGCAGAGCTCTCGTCCCGACCCGCGACCGCCCCCGAGCTCGCCGCGGCGCGACGGGCCGTGTTGTCCCTCGAGGTGATCGACGCCACCTCGACCTACGATCTCTCCTCGGAA
>JAYVAS010000768.1:0-3026 GCA_043750895.1 Pseudomonadota bacterium | reverse complement strand
CCGGCTCTTCCGACTTCGGCGCGTCGGGCTCCGGCTCCGCTGGCGGCGACGTGCCGGCGGGCTTCTTCGGGTTCTTGACCGGCGTCGGGCGGGGCTTCGCCTTCTCGACCCCGTTGACGAGCCCGAGGCGGTGATCCCGTGCCTCCTCGGCCTTCCGGCGCGCCCAGACCCGCGTGGGCACCACGCTCACCGCGGCCCGGTACCGCTCGTAGGCAGCTTGCCACTTCCCGGCGTCCCGTGCCTCGTCGCCCAGGCGCTCGAGCTCCTCGCCGAGGGGGGTGCAGACGGCGATCAGCGCCAGGTTGTGGTGATCGATACGCCGGGCCCGGGTGAGCACGTTGGCCCGGCCCACCAGATCGTCGAGCCCCTCGGCCTGCCGGATGAGGCAGCCGATGCGCGCCGCGTTCATCGCGTCGAGGCGGTTCTTCCACCACTGCTCGTTGCGCGCCACGTGCCGCCGCGCGGTGAGGAAGCCCCGCTGCGCACCGTCGCAGTCGCCGTTGGTCGCGGCGGTGAGGGCTCCGTCGTAGATGCGGTCGGCCGCGGCCGTGGCCTGGTCCACCGTGCCCACGGTGATGCCGGCGGGGAGGAGCAGCTCGCCCACCATGAACCGCGGATCGGCCGGCGCGGCGCCGCCCAGCGACTCGGGCGTGGGCGGGAGCACGGCACCGGTGGCCTGATCGATGACCACGAAGCCGAGGTCGTAGTGACCAGGCGCGAGCCCCTCGGGGATCGGGACGCTCCAGCGCCCGTAGACGTACTCGCCGGGTTTCCAACTGTCGGGGCGGTACCAGTCGTATCCAGGCGCCACCTCGGCGGAGTGGAGGTGCCCGTTGGCGTCGGCCAGGAACACCAGCACCCGGAACGACGCCCGCTTGTTGAGCACCCGCCAGGTGCTGTCGACGTAGAGCTTCCCACCGGAGGCCACCATCGGTGCCGGCACCTCCCACCCCTCGAGGATCACGCCGCCGTCGAAGAGCACCTGCCGCCCTTCCGGACCCAGGTACCGAAGCCCGACCATATGGTCCCGGCGCACGTGGTTGCCGACGTGGAGCGCCTTCCCGCCCGAGGAGTAGCCCGGGATCTCGATGTACTGCTCCTTCCACTTCGGGTTCTGCGGGATCTTGGTGGTCTTGGCCCAGCTCCCGTGCACGTGCGCGAAGTCCGGGCGCAGCTCGCCGAAGACGTAGTCGTCGATGAAGGGCTTGGGGTACTTGATGTGCCGCGACATGGGGACGTCGACCAGCCCGGCCATGTCGCCGATGGTCCAGTCGCTGGCCCACCACATGTGGGCGCCCATGTCCACGTCCAGGAGGGTGACCTCCTCCAGGCCCAGGCGGGCCTGCACCTTCTTCATGTAGTTGACGCGCCGGTGCACCGAGTTGGGCGAGGTCTCGGGGCTGTAGGCGTACTCCCACGAGCCGGCGATGTTGGGGATCACCAGCACTACCGCCACCAGCACGAGGTGGAAGAGCGGACGGGCCGGCAGCGGGAGTCGACCGCGCCCCTCCCACCACCACGCCGCGAGCATCAAGAGCAGCGCCACCGCGAGGAGCGCCACCCACTGCACCCAGAGGTCGGGGGTGACCAGGGTGACGCCCAGCTGCAGCAGGGGCTTCTTTGCAGCGTCCCACGGGAGCGTGGGCATCTTGGGCGCCACGCAGGCGTACACCCCCGCGAGGGCCACCGTGGCCACCAGCGGGATGCGCCGCACCCAGGTCCCGAGGCCCAGCGCGACGAGGGTGAGCAGCGGGACCGCCAGCAGCGAGCCCCACCGGTAGCCCTTCATCCACTCGACCCCGGACCACACCCAGAAGAACACCCCGGCACACCAGGACGCCCACAGGACCGCGCGGACCTCCCAGCCCGGCCCGATCAGGGTGAGCACCCCCATGATCACGCTGGCGACGAGCAGGAACCACACGGTGATCGCCGACCAGTCGTTGGCCACGTGGCTCGTCCACCACGCGGACGCAAAGTCCGGCACCCCGGCCCGACCGTCCCACCCGACGAGCACGCCGAACATGAGACAGAGCCCGACCACCACCGCCCGACGCCACCGCCACCGCGGCTGGGGATCGTCCGCGCCGTCCCACCCCACCAGCGCCATGGCCACCATGGGGGTCGTGTAGAGGAACAGGTAGAACCGGCTGTACTCCCGGAACTGCTTCCAGCCGCCCGCGGCCCAGCCCAGGAGGTTCGTGGTGCGCTGCTTGGCGTAGTAGGTGTTGGGGAACTCCCACCCGAAGTACTGGTAGCGGACGGCGTGGTAGGCCGCGAAGGGCGCCGCGAACAGGGCGATCCAGGCCGGGAGCGCGCCCCACTGCCGGTTGCGGATCGAGCCGACGATGCGCGCCACGAGCGCCACCGCCGCGTACATCAACCCGTCCGGGCGGGTGATGGTGAGCGCGAAGAAGAGCAGCGCGCTCCACGGTCGACGTCGGCCTTCCTGGATCTCGACCGCGAGCCGCCAGGTGCCGCTGGCGAGCAGGAAGGAGAACAGGCTGTTCTCGAGCCCGGAGCAGTTCCACAGCACGAACTGGGTGGACGCCGCGAGCAGCACCGGGGCGAGGAGCGGGGCCGCGTCCAGCGGACCGGGGCGGGCCCGGCGGCCGAGGGCGTACACGAAGGGGAGGGTGGCGGCGCCGAACACGAAGCCGAGGACCTTCGCCATCACCCAGGGATCGAGCCGGACCGCGTAGAACCCGGCGAGGAGCACCATCCACAGCGGGTTGGAGTAGCCCTCCACCGGCTCACCGCCGGGGTACGCGACCAGCCCCTCGCCGTCGACCCAGTTGCGGGAGTAGGAGAAGGTGATCGCGGCGTCTTCGATGAACCACGGCTGCGGCCAGCACCATACGAGGTAGTGGGCCCCGTACAGCGCGGTCGCGAGGAGCAGCACGACGGCGTGGGTCCGCTCCTGCGCGGTCCACTCCATCACGCGGCCGGCCATGTACCGTCCGAACCGTCCGAGCCCATTCGCCATTCTCGCCGCGGAGGGCCTCTCCTACATGGTTTTTTTGACC
>JAYVAS010000767.1:0-3770 GCA_043750895.1 Pseudomonadota bacterium | reverse complement strand
GCTTCGTACCCGACGTGGGCGGCGAGTACATCGCCCGCGCCACCGTCACCGACACGAAGGGCCGGCCGAACCTCAGCGAGGTGCGCATCTGGGCCTCCGGCGCCGAGGCCACCACCCCCGATCGGGGCGTGGCGCTCGAGGAGATCACGCTGGTCCCCGACCAGGCAGAGGTCGCCCCCGGCGGCCGGCTCAAGCTGTTCATCCTCGCGCCCTTCTCGCCCGCCGAAGGCGTGCTCACCGTGCGGAGCGGCGAGCTGGTCCACTCCGAGCGCATCACCCTCGAGGGCCCGAGTCGCACCGTCGAGCTCGCGGTCCCGGAGGCGTGGATCCCCGACGTCACCATCGCCGTCGACCTCGTCGGCGCCGCCGCGCGCCGTGACGACGCCGGCAAACCCCGAAACGACCTGCCCGCCCGCGTGGCCTACGCCCAGGGCTCCATCCAGCTCAAGGTGCCCGCGAAGCCCCGCACCCTCGCGGTGACCGTCACCCCGGCGGAGCGGAAGCTCGATCCCGGAGGCAACACCACCCTGGACGTGCTGGTCAAGGACGCGGCGGGCGCGCCCGTCTCCGGCGCCGAGCTGGTGCTGGTGGCGGTCGACGAGTCGGTGCTCGCCCTGTCCGGCTACCGGCTGCCCGACCCCCTCTCCGTCTTCTACACCAGCCGCGGTGACGGGGTCTCGACGCTGCACCTCCGGCAGTGGGTCAACCTGGTCAACCCCGCCGGAGTCCTGACCGGCAACGGCGGCGAGGCCTTCGGCTTCGGCGGTTTGGGCATGCGGGGCGAAGGCGCCGGTGGCGGCGGCGTGCTGCTCCAGGCGACCACCATGGCGCCCGGCGCGCCCATGGAGCCCGAGGCCAGCATGTCCGCGGACGCGGCGCCGGCACGGATGCGCGTCGACGCGAACAAGGCGAAGGAGTCCAAGAACGGGGCACCCACGCCCGACGTGGCGGCACCCACCACCATCGCGGTGCGCAGCAACTTCGACGCCCTCGCCCTGTGGGCGCCCTCGGTGCGCACCGACAGCACCGGCAAGGCCACCGTCTCCATCAACCTGCCCGACAGCCTCACCCGCTACCGGGTGATGGCGGTCGCGGTGGCCGGCGGCGACCGCTTCGGCAGCGGTGAGTCCGACGTGACCGCCCGTCTCCCGCTGATGGTCCGACCCTCCCCCCCGCGCTTCCTCAACTTCGGCGACTCCTTCGCGCTCCCGGTGGTGATCCAGAACCAGACCGACGCCGCCATGACGGTGGACGTCGCCATCCGCGGCACCAACCTGCGGCTCGACGCCGGCTCCACCGGCGGCCGTCGGGTGGTGGTCCCCGCCAACGATCGGGTCGAGGTGCGTTTCCCCGCCGAGGCCCTCAAGGCGGGCACCGCACGCTGGCAGGTCGCCGCACAGAGCGGCACCCGCGCCGACGCGGCCTCCGGCGCGCTGCCGGTATGGACCCCCGCCAGCACCGAGGCCTTCGCGACCTACGGCACCGTGACCGACCAGCTCGTCGTGCAGCCGGTGACCGCCCCGAAGGACGTGTGGACCGAGTTCGGCGGGCTGGACGTCACCACCTCGAGCACGCAGCTCCAGGCGCTGACCGACGCGGTGCTCTACCTGTCCGAGTACCCCTACGGCTGCTCCGAGCAGATCGGCTCCCGGGTGCTGGGCATCGCGGCGCTGCGGGACGTGCTGACCGCCTTCGACGCGCCCGGACTGCCCTCCCCGGCCGCGCTCGAGGCGGCCGTCGGCGCCGACCTCGACGTGCTCACGCGGCGCCAGAACGGCGACGGCGGCTGGGGCTTCTGGAAGCGCGACGAGCGCTCCTGGCCCTACCTGTCCCTGCACGTCGCGCACGCGCTGGTCCGCGCCAAGGAGAAGGGCTTCGCGGTCAACGAGAACACGCTGGAGCGCGCCCTCACCTACGCCCAGCAGATCCAATCGCACCTCCCCCGTTGGTACTCGGAGGAGTCCAAGCGCTCGCTCCGGGCCTACGCGGTCTACATCCGCGAGCTGGCCGGCAAGAACCCCGCCGCCGAGGCGACCGCCCTCGCCAACCTGGAGCTCCCCCTCGAGGGCCAGGGGTGGATCCTCCCGACCTTGAGCCGCACCAAGAGCCCGAAGGCGGCGACCATCCTGGCCGGCTGGGGCAACGTGGTGACCGAGTCGGCCGGCACCGCGCACTTCGTCACCGGCTACAGCGACGGCGCCGAGGTCCTCCTCCATAGCGACCGCCGCGTCGACGCCATCCTCCTCGACGCGCTGCTGCGGGTCCGCCCCAACGACGAGCTGGTGCCGAAGATCGTGGCCGGGCTCCTGGCCCACAAGACCGCCGGGCGGTGGATGAACACCAACGAGAGCGCGTTCGTGCTGCTCGCGCTCGACCGCTACTTCCGCGCCTACGAGGGGGTGACCCCTGACTTCGTCGCCCGCGCCTGGCTCGGCCCCAGCTACGCCGGGGACCACCAGTTCAAGGGCCGCACCACCGAGCGCGCCGAGCTGCAGGTGCCGATGGCCACGCTCCAGGGCACGCAGGACCTGGTCCTGCAGCGGGACGGCGCCGGTCGGATGTACTACCGGATTGGGCTGCGCTACGCGCCCAAGTCGCTGATCCTCCCCCCCGCCGACCGTGGCTTCACCGTGGCCCGCCGCTACGAGTCGGTGGACAACCCCGCCGACGTGCGCCACGACGCCGACGGGACCTGGCACGTCAAGGCGGGTGCCCGCGTGAAGGTGACCGTCGAGATGGCGACCCCGATGCGGCGCTACCACGTCGCCCTGGTGGACCCCCTCCCGGCCGGCTTCGAGGTCCTCAACCCGGCGCTGCGCGGTACGGGCGAGCTCCCGCCCGACCCCACCGAGATCAAAGGGCCGTGGTGGTGGTGGTCGCGCCCCTGGTACGACCATGAGAACCTCCGCGACGAGCGCGTCGAGGCCTTCGCGCCCCTGCTGTGGGACGGCGTCTGGAGCTACGTCTACTACGCGCGGGCCACCACGCCGGGCAACTTCGTGGTGCCTCCCGCCAAGGCGGAGGAGATGTACATGCCGGAGACCTTCGGGCGCAGCGCCGGCGATCGGGTGCTGGTGGAGTAGCCGCGGTTGGGGCGAGGGCCCCAACGCAAACGGGCCGCCGCGCAGTGAAGCGTGGCGACCCGTTCGAGGAAGGAGCCGAGGCTCACCCCCCTGGCGCTACCAGTAGGGAGGCAGCTCGGCGATGACTTCGTAGTCGGTGATCGACTCGACGCCGGAGGCGATCTTCTTCACCTTCATCCCCGGCTCCACCAGCATGTAGAACGGGAAGCCCTCGCCCTCGCCCATGACGGCGTTCGCGAAGCCCTTGTCGTCCCCGAGGATCGGATGGTCCGTCCCGTACTGGTCCGCCCAGGTCTCGCAGTCCTCGGCGTCGGGGATGTTCCCGTCGGCGTCGGAGGTGATCATCGTGATCACCATCAAGCCATCGTTCCGGTACTCGTTGTACAGTTCCTGCAGGCCGACCGCCGCAGTGTCGCAGCCCGTTCAGCCATAGAAGCCGATTTCTATGAGCACCGCTTGCCCACAGAAGTCATGGAGCCGGACGATCTCTCCGGTCTGGGAGACCATCTCGTAGTCGGTCATGACGTCGCCTTCGCCGACGCCCGTGCCTTCGACGTCCCACCGGCAGCTGTCGATGTGCCAGCCGAGCTCGTAGGGGTTGTCGGACTCGTCGAGCGGGTCGGTGTAGGCCGCGACCTCGTCCTGGTCCGAGTACCCGTCGTTGTCCTGGTCGAGGTCCAGCTTCAC
>JAYVAS010000766.1:0-6380 GCA_043750895.1 Pseudomonadota bacterium | reverse complement strand
CGGCCCCAACGCGCTCTTCGAGAACCAGGACGGGGTGCTGGTCACCGCGTCCGAGTCCTGCCAATGCGGCGTCAGCACCACCGGGATGGGGGTCGACGCCGCCGACGTCAACGCCGACGGCTACCCGGACCTGTTCGTGACCGCCGCCGACGCTCAGCTCCTGCTCAAGACCGTCGGGGGGCCGACCTACGTCGACTACAGCGATCTCGAAGCCGCGTACTACGCCGAGATGGGCTGGGGTGCGGTGTTCTTCGACTTCGACAACGACGCCGACCAGGACCTGCTCGTGGCCCTCGGGTCGATCACCCGCACCGGTCAGCCCACCGAGCCGGGCGACGGCATCGGCCTCCTCACCTGGACCGGCGAACACTACGAGGACCAGTCGGTCGCGCACGGCCTCGAGCAGGCGGGCAGCTACCGCACGGTGGTGGCCAACGACCTCAACCACGACGGCGTCCTCGACTTCGTGGCCGGAGACGTGGGGCTACGGCCGCAGGTGTACCTGTCCGAGGGCTGCACCGCCGAGGGCTGGCTGGAGGTCGAGGCGCCTCCGGGCTCTCACGTCACGGTGACAGCCGGCGGCGTCACCCAGACCGATCAGGTGACCACCGAGTCGGGGCGCGGCGGGGCCACCGAGCCGTTCGTGCACTTCGGGCTCGGCGCGAAGCAGACCTTCTCCCAGCTCGAGGTGCGCCTGCCCGACGGGACGGTGCTCACCGCCCAGGGTGGCATCGACGCGCGGCGCCGGATCAAGGTGATCCCGTAGCGGCGGGCCCTGGTGGGGCCGGATCCACCGGGGGTTCGGGCGCGTCCGGCGGCGGCGGCGGACCGAGCATGGTCTCCGGCGAAACGCCCTGGGGCGCGTAGTAGAGGTCGGCCTGCTCGGGCGAGATCCAGCCCATTTCGGCCGCCGTTCGATAGCCGACGCGCGCATCTTCGAGAGAGCGGATCTCCCGTTCGTCGGTGGGGCTGTAGGGGACGTCCACGGCCATGACCTCCGCGTAGCGCTGCGGAAACAGCGGATCGGCGAAGGGCTGGACGTACCCTTCGGGGTACCGGGCCAGGTAGGTGTCGGGGTCGTAGAGATCCCGTGCGCCGAGGACGTGGCCGAGCTCGTGGGCCACGGTCACCTTCGCGTACGCCAAGGAGGCGCTGTTCACGGGGATGAAGCTCACGGCGATCCGTCCCGAACGCGACCCTCGAGAGTCGGCGGCCAGGTCGCCACGCTCGACGCCGTAGATGACGTAGACGCGGGCGCCACGGGCGTCGGGGTCGTGGCCGTGGGCGCGCGCGAGCGCGTGGAAGTAGCGCGGGTACTGCCAGGACTGGAGCATGATGCGCCACCAAGGATCGTCCGGCTCGGCGAGGGCCGGCGGGGCGGTGGCCAGGGGCCAGGGGCCGTAGACCGACAGGTTCAGGTAGGCGGAGAGATCGCCGGTGTACCGGGCGTGCTCGCGGGTGTACCAGGAGGCGATGGACCGGAGGCTCGTGGTCGGGTCCAACGCGTTGAGTTCCCGGATCAGCGGCGCCGCGGCCGCTTCCGGTTGCACGAATTGGTAGATGGCGACGTCCACCGGGCCGGCCGGGTCGAGCAGCTCCTGTTCGCGCCGGGAGAACTCCCACAGCTCGTAGACGAAGACCGCGAAGACGAACACCGCGAAGAGCTGGCGCAGTCGGCCGCGGCTGGCGCGTTGGGTGGCCTCGCGGAAACACCGGAGACAGAGCTGGGCACCGCCCGCCTCGAGCCGACATCCCGGGCAGATGGGGGCCTGACAGCGGATGCAGTCTTCGGCCGTGAGTTGGGGGGGATGGGTTCCGCACAGGGCCTGCCCGCCGTTGGCTTCCTCGACCACGACGACCTCGGCCCCCACCCCGCGGAGCTCCTCGGCGAGCCGATTTGCCGCCACCGGGTCGGAGCCCTGGTGGACCACCGCCGGGACCTCGGCCCCTCCGCGTCGACGGATGCCTCGTCCCAACGGCCCCCGGACCGACTCCGGCGCGGTTCGCGGGAGCCGCACGATCACCACCAGCCACCGTTTGGTCATGCTCCGCGCCCCGGCGGAGACGACACGGTCGGCGGATACGGCGAGGGGCATGCCTCCAGTTCGGGCGATTCCGACCCCGGTTCAGAAGAGGTGATCGAACACCAGGTAGAAACCCCAGGAGAGGCGCTGCTCATAGACGCCCGCGCCCAGGTCGACCCGATCCCAGCCGACGCCCACGTCGAGCCGGCCGACGAGCGTCTCCCCCCAGATCGGTCGGACCCCGAGGCCGACCGCGGGGTGCAACCGGGGCACGGCGGGCTCCGCCTTCGTCCCGTCACCGAACACGAACCCGACGTCTCCATAGGGCACCAGCTGCCAGCGTAGCTCCTCGCCCGCGAGGCGGTGCCGGAACACGTCGATCCGGACCTCCGCGTTGCCGACCACCTTCCCGGGCGCGCGCCATCGACCGTAGGGCACCCCCCGGATCGTGTCGGCGCCCCCGAATCCCGCCGTGGGGACGAAGCCGCCCCAATGGACCATCTCGTAGAACGGAACCTCACCGGCGAGGTACTCCCCCATGACCCGACCAGCGAGCACCACCCGCGAGACCGGCTGCACCCACCCGCGGACCACGGCCATCGGCCCCCCGAACGCGGTGTCCGGCATCGCGACCACCCGGCCGGAGACCTCCACGTAGACGCCCTTCTCGGGCGAGATCTCGGGGTCCCGCGTGTCGTAGAGCACGCCCCCCCCGAGCTGTACGGCGGGCCCTCCCGCCACCCCGGGCGGCGCCTCGGCGGCCAGCAGGGAGCCCGAGTAGGCCTCGACCACGGAGTACCGACCCTCGGCGCCGCCGTAGACCGCCCACGGGCCGGCGACCTCGCGCCGCCAGGTCAGGTGCGCGAAGGGTTGGACCAGCCGGTATCGGTTGTACCGGCGGTCGGGGTCGTCGCGGTCGAGATCGCCCAGGGACCGGGGGTCGAGCGCGGTGTCGTTGCCGATCCCCCAGTAGCCGTCGTTCAGCCAGGCCCGATAGGCGACGTGCCCGTAGATCCGGCTTCGGTGCTGCGGGCCGAGCCCCACCAGGTCGAACTTCATCCGGTGGTGGTGATAGCCGTTGGTGGTGACGAAGAGGTGGACGACCGCCGACGCCCGGTAGGGCGCGTAGTCCACGTTGAGCCAGTCGACCTGGCCGCGCGCACCCAATCCGAAACCATCGTCCGAGTCGTAGCTGGCGTTGGGGATCGCGCTCCAGCGGATGTGCGGTTCGGTGTCGGACGGGTCGACGACGTCGGCGGCGTGCGCCAGCGAGAGGCAGAGGATCCACACCGCGGAACCTTAGCGCAAAAGTCGTTGACAGTATTCACTGTAATGTTTACAGTATCCCCATGGACCTCGACTCCCTCCGCGAACGCAGCCTGAGCATGGCCGACCTGGTCGATGCGGTCGGCGCGTTGTGCGCCGGCTTCTCGGCGCCCAGCCGGGACGAGCGGGTCCGCGCCCTCCCGGACGAGCGGACCCTTCGCTACTACCAGACGCTGGGCGTCCTCGACCGGCCTGACCGGTACGAGGGGCGCGCCGCCGTGTACGGCTTCCGACACGTGCTCCAGGCGGTAGCCGCCAAGGCGCTCCAAGGCGCCGGCTACAGCCTCGCGCAGGTGCAGTCCGCGCTGACCGGGGCCAGCATCTCCACGCTCGAAGCCGCGGTGCGGGAGGCCGTGACCGCGCACCCCGGGCCGCCTCTCCGCCCCGCCGCCACCCCCGAGCCCGCGCCGTTGCGGGCCTACACCCTGATTCCCGGGGTGACGCTCACCGTGGACGCCCGCTCGGTCGGCGACGCCGACGCCCTGGCGCGCGCCCTCGCCGCCGCCTCCCTCCCCTTCCTCACCCCCCCCGGAGCCAACCGATGACTGACGCCGTCCTGATCGACACCACCCTGCCCTGCACGC
The DNA here is from genome assembly GCA_043750895.1 of Pseudomonadota bacterium. Classification (GTDB taxonomy): domain Bacteria; phylum Myxococcota_A; class UBA796; order UBA796; family SXON01; genus JAYVAS01. Next base: position 2,446 of record JAYVAS010000766.1, on the reverse strand, counting down.
CCGATCCCCGGGGTCTGGGTGGCCTCCTCGCGCTGGTCGACGGGGTGGAGCGCCCTCTCCCACTCCGCGCGGTGAAGGTCCGCGCCGCGATCGTCGGCACCGTCTGTCGCACGGTGGTCGACCTCCACTACCAGAACCCGCACCCCCACCCCGTGGACGTGGTCCACCTGTTCCCGCTCCCCGAGGACGGCGCGGTGGTGGAGGTCACCCTGGTGGCGGGGGACCTCACGGTCCGCGCCGAGTGCCGCGAAAAGTCGGAGGCCGAGCGGATCTACGCCGAAGCGCGCGTGGCGGGGCACCGGGCCGTCCTGCTCACCGCCGAACGCCCCGACATCCACACCCTCCGCGCGACCCGAGTTCCCCCCAACGAGGCGATCAGCGTGCGCGTGGTCGTCGTGGAGGCGCTCGTGGTGGAGGACGGACGCGCGCAGTGGCGCTTCCCCACCACCATCGCGCCCCGCTACCTCCCCGGCACCCCGACGAGTCACCTCGGCCCCGGCGTCCATCCGGACACCGATCACGCCCCCGACGCTTCGCGCCTCTCCCCGCCGCTCCGCCTCGCGGGCGGCACCCCGCTCGACCTGGAGGTCACCATCTCGGGGAAGCCGAGCTCGATCACCTCGGCCCTCCACGCGGTCCGCCTCGACCTGGCCGACGGCATCCGGGTGGCCCCCTCCGGCCACACCTCGTTGAACAAGGACTTCGTCCTGTCCGTCGGGTGGGAGGAGGAGCAGGGGACGGGCGTGCGCGCGTGGACTGACGGGAAGCACACCCTGGTCCACGTCGTACCCCCGATCACCACCGCCCGGTCGCTCCCGCGCGACGCCGTGTTCGTCGTCGACATCTCCGGCTCCATGGGGGGCACCAAGATGGACGCGGCGCGCCGGGCCCTGAAGAGCGCCCTGCACGGCCTCGTGCCGGGGGACCGGTTCCGGCTCGTGGCCTTCGACGACCGGGTCGAGCACTTTCGTCCCGCATACACCGACTACGACGACCGTTCCGTGGCCCTGGCCGATCGGTGGATCGCCGGCCTGGAGGCCCGCGGCGGCACCGAGATGCTGGCGCCGCTCGTCGCCGCCTTCGCGGGCCCGCGGGTCGAAGGACGGGTCACCACCGTGCTCTTCATCACCGACGGGCAGGTGTACAACGATCAGGAGCTCATCGCCGCGGTCGCTGGCCGCCGTAACGGCGCCATCCTCCACACGCTCGGCATCGACACCGCGGTGAACGCCGCCCTGCTCAAGGGGTTGGCGCGTATGGGCGGCGGTAGCTGCACGCTGTGCACCCCCGCCGACGACATCGAAGCGACCATGGCGCGTATCGAGGCCCGTTTCGGCTCCCCAGTGCTCCGGGAGCTCACGGTCGAGGGCGAGACCGCCCGCCCCGACCCCCAGGTGCTCTTCGCCGGCATGCCCGCCCGGTTCCTGATCCGCGGGGCGCCTGCCGAGGTCCGGGTGCGCGGGGAGGCCGAGGGCGGGGCGTGGTCCGCCACGGGCGTTCCTGCCCGGATCGAGACCGACCTGGGCGCGCTGTGGGCCAGGGAGCGGGTCGCCTGGCTCGAGGATCGCCTCGCTGTGCGTCCGTTCGAGGAGGAGGCCATCCGCGCCGAGGTGATCCGGATCGCCCTCGCGCACGGCATCGCCTCCCGGTACACGGCCTTCGTGGCCGTGGAGCGCAGCCGGGTGATCGGCGGCACCCCGGTGGAGATCGTCCAGCCCGTGGAGCGACCGGATCAGTGGGCGGACCAGGAGGCCGGGCACGTCGGGGGCGGGAGCGTACGCCGGGCCCCGGGCGGCTCGGTGTTCGGGGCGCCGCCGGCGCCGCCGCCGCCGCCGATGGTCATGGAGGCAAGCCCGATGATGGCCCCCGCCCGCGACGAGGGGCGGGCCGCGTCACCACGGAGGCAGGCGCCCAGCCCGATCGACGCCATGGCCCGGAAGGTCAAGGCCGCCTTCGGCATGCAGCACGAACGCGCGGAAGCCGACGCCGCGCCCGAACCGACCGGGAGCGCGGACGCCATCCTGGCCGCCAGCCAGTCGGCCGATGGCTCCTTCGGCGGGGACGTGCGCCGGACCGTCGCCGCGCTGGTGGCGCTGGTGCTCCTCGGACACACCCGGCGGCGTGGGCTGCGGAAGCGCACCGTCGCCAAGGCCGCCGCCTGGCTGATCGCCCACGCAACGGACCGCGACGTCGCCCGGGCGCTGGCGCTCCTGAACGCGGCGGAGGCGGGCCAACCCCTCGATCGGAACTGGAGCCACCTCCACGGCGCCGGCCCTGAGGGGGCAGAGCTGGCAGCGCTGACCTGAGCTCAGGGTCTGTCCGGAAATAAACGTGTCGCACCGAGGGCGTCGGCGCGCCCGGAGCGCAAGGAGCGAGGAGGGAGCATGTCCGCCGACATGTGACCGACGAACGCTCGAAGAGCGTCGGCGAAAGCCTTGGTCAAACC
>JAYVAS010000765.1:0-1781 GCA_043750895.1 Pseudomonadota bacterium | reverse complement strand
GCCGTGTTGGAGTTACGAGGAGTACAACTGGTTCATCGAGGACGGGGAAGTCACCCACGCCGAGCGCGGCTTGGTTTGGCGAAACCTCGATTTCGAGATCCTCTGCGAGGCGATGACCCCGCTCGCACCCACCACGTCGATCCCGGGCGGCTGTCCGGATTGTACCTGGACCTTCGGGGGGGATGCAGGCGCGCTCACCTGGAGCGGGGACCACTGTGCGTCCCTCGCCTTCATGATGAACGTGGACTGGATCTCGGAGTACAACGAATCCACCTACGACCCCGAGTGGATGGGCTACGTCGGCGACGGCGTGCGATACTGGGACGGCGGGTCATTTCCCCTGTATCAACTCATCTACACCTACCGCTCCTCACACAACGACTGGGTGCCTTGGCACGCCAACGTCCCGGAACTGTCCCAGTACTACGTCCGCGTCTACGACGACCGTGTCATGAGCTCCATCCCGATCTACGAATACACGTACTGGTAACGCGCAGCCTCCCTGCTCGCCGCCAGGGAGATCACCGCGTCCCCACACACCTGGGCACCCGGCGCCCCGCCCCGCCCCGCCACCTCACGGGCACAGGTTCTCGTTCCAGCGGTCCTCGTTGTTGTCCTCGAGGCACTCCTCCACCACGGAGAGGCCCGAGTTGTTCCCGTCGTCGATCTTCGCGTACACATGCGCGAGCCCGCCGGGCACCGGCTCCACCACGAATTGCACGGCGTCCTGGCTCATCCCGGCCACCAGCGTGTCGGTGATCGTGTAGGTGCCCAGGATGCGGCTGGAGCCGTCGTCCATCTCCCCCATCAGCTTGAGCTCGACGTCGGTGTCGACGTCCACGAAGCCGGCGTTTGCAGCGGACACCCAAACCAGCAGTCGGTCCTCGCTGCACTCGTCGATGCAGACGCCTTCCACCGTGTTGATCAGGTCCGGACCGGCGTAGCCCTCGCCGGGGACGAGGTCGCCGGAGCGGAAGTTGTTGTAGGAGTCCCAATTCCGCGCCGCCACCGCGGGGATGCCGCCGTCGGCGTCCACGTTGGTGATGCTGTACGCGTGTTGGTTCCAGATCTTGCGGCCGGGCATCCAGGAGCTGTCGGCGTCGCCGAAGACGTTGATGCCGGTGTGGGAGGTGGTGTAGACCGTGTTGGGGACGATGATCTCTGCCTGGCCGTCCCCGTCCGCGTCCACCACCGGCGCGTACTCGAGCCACGTCGCGTTGGAGTGTTCGGTGCTGGAGAGCTTGGTGGCGCCATCCGGACCCGAGAAGACCCAGAGCTTGGTCTCGTCGGCGTATACGGCCTCCGCGACGCCGTCTCCCTCGAAGTCGAACACCGACGAGCCGGTGTTCCCCGAAGACGCGTCCTGGGTGACCGTCTGCCAGGTGACCGAGCAGTCCCGCTCGAACACCGAATACCGGGCGCCCGAGGCGAGGGCGAACTCGGCCTCCCCGTCGCCGTCGAAGTCGGCGATGGTGGGCGGGCCCCCGTAGTAGCTGCTCGACGCCCCGGGCACCGCGGCGGAGCAGATGACCCGCATGTTGGCGTCCTGGAGGCGCACGCGACCCTGGGAGGTGACGACCACCTCCCCGTCGGCGTCCCCGTCGAAGTTCCCGATCGCCGGGTAGCCGTCGGACTCACTGTTCTGGCTCTTGACCGTGCCGTCGCGGTTGTAGGTCGCATTTCCGGTCACCAGCTCCATCTGCCCGTCCCCATCCAAATCGGCCGCCACCGAGGCCGTCCCGACGTTGGCGCCGTCGACGCCGCCTTTGCCCTTGCTCCCA
>JAYVAS010000764.1:0-6575 GCA_043750895.1 Pseudomonadota bacterium | reverse complement strand
CGCCGCCTTCGTCCCCGCCGGGGGCTCGCCGCTGCGCGTGGGCGCGTCGGCGCGCTGCCCCGAGCACGGCCTCATCCACCCCAATCCCCTCACCCCGCGGCACTTCAGCTTCAACCAATGGCTGGGCGCGTGCCCCGCGTGCGACGGCCTGGGTCGCCAGTGGACGGGGTCGCGGCTGATCCTCTGTCCGGGCTGCCTGGGGAGTCGCCTCAAGCCCGAGCTGCTCGCGGTCACGCTGGGCGGGCTGGGCATCGATCGTGTCGCCGAACTGACGGTGGACGCCGCGCGGGTCTGGTTCGCCGAGCTGCAGCTCGACGATACCTCCATGCACATCGCCGACCAGCCGCTTCGCGAGATCCGCGGGCGGCTGGGGTTCCTGGTCGACGTCGGGCTCGGGTACCTCACCCTGGACCGCACCGCCGACACCCTGTCCGGCGGCGAGGCCCAGCGCATCCGCCTGGCGTCCCAGCTCGGTGGGGGGCTTTGCGGCGTCATCTACGTGCTCGACGAGCCCACGATCGGCCTGCACGCGCGGGACACCACCCGCCTGCTCGCCACGCTGCGCGGCCTACGAGACCTCGACAACACGCTGGTGGTGGTGGAGCACGACCTCCAGACCATGCGCGCCGCCGACTACATGGTGGACCTCGGGCCCGCCGCGGGAGAGGCCGGTGGGCGGGTCATGGCCACGGGCGCACCGGCCACGCTGGGCGGCTCGGGAACGGCGCCCTGGCTGCGCGGAGAGCGCACGATCCCCGTCCCCACCCGCCGTCGTCCCGGAGGTGCCCCCTTTCGCCTCCGCTCCGCGAGCCGGCACAGCCTGAACGACGTCTCGGTGGACTTCCCGACCCAGTGCCTCATCGCGGTCACCGGCGTGAGCGGGAGTGGCAAGAGCACGCTGGTGATGGACCTGCTGGTGAGCGCGCTCGAAGGGCGCGAGGTGCCGGCGACGCTGGAACGTCCGCCCGGTGAGTGGAGCTTCGCGGTGGTCGACCAGAGCCCCATCGGACGCAGCCCCCGGTCGACGCCCGCCACCTACGCCGGCGTCATGGATCCGCTGCGCACCCTCTACGCGAAGACCACGCTGGCCAAGGAGCGGGGGTGGACGGTGGGGCGGTTCTCGTACAACACCACCGACGGCGCGTGCACCGTGTGCGGGGGCTACGGCCACACCCTGGTGGAGATGCACTTCTTGTCGAACGTCTGGGTGCGCTGCGAAGCGTGCCGGGGGCGCCGCTTCTCCAGCGAGACCCTCGAAGCGCGGTGGAAGGGGCTCTCCATCGCGGACGTGCTCGATCTGCGCGTAGACGAGGCGATCGCGGTGTTCTCCGCCCACCGGAACATCCTCCGGCCGCTGGTCGCCCTGGAGTCGGTGGGGCTGGGGTACCTCCGGCTCGGGCAGCCCGCGACCGAGCTCTCCGGCGGAGAGGCGCAGCGGGTCAAGCTTGCGTGCGGCCTCGCGGCCCGCAGCGGGCAGTGTTTCTACATCCTCGACGAGCCGACGACGGGCCTGCACCTCTCAGACGTCGAGCGCCTGGTGCAGGTGTTCGACGCGCTGGTGGAAGCGGGCCACACGGTGCTGGTGGTGGAGCACCACCTGGACGTCATCCGCCACGCGGACCACGTCATCGACATGGGCCCCGAGGCGGGCATGGGTGGCGGGCAGGTCGTCGCTACCGGCACCCCGGAGCAGATCCAAGCCGTCCCCGAGAGCTGGACCGGGCGCGCGCTGGCCGAGTGAGGCCGCGCTCCCAGCCGGGCGCGCGCTGGCCGCGTGACGCGGCGTTCCGGAACGGGCCGCCGCACGACGCCGCATCAGCTCCGGATGCGGACCATGCACTCGGCGGGGAGCGCGGTCTCGCCGTCGTCCGGGCGGGCGCGCCAGTACGCCCACTCGGCGACGTGCTCGGCGCCGCGCTCGTACACGAGGTTCTTCATCCGGTCGAACACGTCGCCCGGGCGGAGGTCGTAGACACAGAAGAGGGCGACCTTCTTCTCGTCGAGCCCTTCGGTGTCGTTGATGAACGCGGCCACCTTGGCCGTCGGGCCGGCATCCCGCAACGCGAGACCGGTCACCGGGGTGCCGATGATGACCCCCTTGTAGGAGTCGAGGTCTACGTCTCCGTTCCCGAGCTCGAGCGTGTCCACTTCGAACGCGCGAGCCTCGAGCAGCTCCTTCATTCGTGGCACGACGGACCCGCAGCGGCCACCCGCGTTGTCGTAAGCAATCAAGAGGCGCACGGGCTTGAATGGCACGTCAGTTCCGGAGGCTCGCCAAGGTAGTCGACAGTAAAGCCTTGGTCAACCAGATCGGCTCGCCTTGACCGGCTGTTTAGCCTCCGGTATTCCGGCACGTCTCAAGGTAGGATCACGATGTCAAGGTGGCTGGTCAACGTTCGCGGGCAGCAATTCAGCGCCCCGACCATGGAAGACCTTCGGAAGCTCGGGCGCGAAGGCACGCTGACCGCCGGCGACATCGTACAACCTCCGGGCGCCAGCGATTGGCTCTACGCCCTCGAGGTTCCCGAGCTCAAGAGCATCCTCCGCAGCAACGGCGACGACGACTTCGGCGGGCCCCCCTCCTCCGGGCTCTCCACGCCGGTGAAGGTGGTCCTCGGGGCCGGCCTCGCCCTCGTGGCCGTAGTCGCGTGGGCCTACGCCTACAACCTCTCGCAGACCATCCCGCAGGCCGAAGACCTCCAGCTCATCGGCGGCAAGGGCCTCGCCTACTCCGAGGTCCTCGTCACCGGGAACCCCACCCAACTCTTCGGCGAGGCGGGCGGAAGCGCCACCGTGGGCACCCTGCCCAAGGACAGCAAGGCGGAGCTGCTCGGCAAACGTGGCGAGTGGTACCGCCTCCGCTCCGGGGGCATCGAAGGCTACGCGCGCATCACCGACGTCGTCCCCGCCTACCTCTTCGGCGACGAGAAGGTGCAGGAGCAGTACAAGCCGCTCTACTACCCCGACCAGTACGCGATGGTCCGCAACAGCTCGTGGACCATGCTCCCCGACCAGGCGAAGCAGAACATCACCGTGTTCAACTTCATGCTCGGGAACGACTCGCAGTACGCGATGACCGACGTGAAGCTGCTCGCCATCATCAAGGACGCCACCGGCAAGGTCCTCGAGCAACACGAGATCCCCATCGAGGGGCCCATCCCCGCGCAGTACGACGTCATGGTCGGCATGCTCAAGGCAGACCCGAAGGACAAGACCTCGGTCGACCGGGTCATGACCAGCGCGATGTTCGAAGAGCTGATGAAGGTCACGCCGGAGCTCAACGAGCGCTGGATGGACGGCGTCGAGGTGCACCAGCAGTCCTCGGGCTTCTCGGGCGCGGAGATCCGCATCGCCGAAGTCCGCGCCGTTCCGCCCGACACGATGCCCAAGTAGGGCGTGGGGCGGTACGGCGACGCCGCGCCGTGGCAAGGGGCCGTCGGCTGACGTCGCCGACGGCGAGCCCCGCCGTCCGTCCCTACCAGCTCAACGAGAACCAGTTCGCGGTGGAGAAGCTGTCGTACGGGTAGCCCCACGCGTTGGGGTACTGGTCGCAGTAGTACTCGGGCGGCCCACACCAGCCGGCGCCGAAGCCCAGCGCGAGGTCGTTGAGGAACAGCCCCATCTCGGACGTCACGAGGTCGAACTGGACGGTGGTTGCGTCGGGGAAGGAGACGGTGGGCTCGTTGATGGGCAGGAAGCCCACCGAGCTGTCGTAGCCCTGGAGATCCACGTTCCCGGACTGGAGCACCAGCCGGTAGTACAGCCAATCCGCCCCCGAGGACGTGCCCCACGCCTCGATGAAGAGGTCGCTCGGATCGAACACCGAGTCGGAGACCAGCTGGATCTGGAGGATGTCGCCCACCACCCGGTAGCGCCCGGTGACGATGTCGAAGTCGGAGCCGCCGATGGCGTCGCCGATGTCGTCGTCCGAGGTGCTCAAGGACTGCCAGGGCGGCTCGCTCAGCGTCAGCGTCGTACGCGCCTCGTAGGAGCGGGAGGAGTCGGTGAGGGTGAGGAGCAGGTCGAGGTTGTCGCCCGCGGTCCCTCCGGTCACGTCCACGGTGAACTCACGCGAGTCGCGCGTGGTGCCGGGGGTGAAGGTGCCGAAGCTCTCGGAGTCGGTGCTCGCGGTCGCCACCGCCACGCTGCTCGCCTCGACCGAGAGCACGCCGGAGACCGAGCCGGAGGTGGTCTCTCCGCCCACGTTGGTCACGTTGAAGGTGATGTCCGCCGACTCGTCGGGGTCGAGGATGCCGTCGCGGCCGTCGTCGTCGATCTCGATCGCGGTGATGCGCAGCACCGGGTAGGGCACCGCGAAGGACAGCGGGTAGGTCCAGGTCTCGACGCCGTCGGTCAGCTCGACCAGCAGGTCGACCGGCGCGTTGTCGACGTGGGTGGCGGCGACATCGAAGGCCCCGCCCGTGACCGCGACGCGGGCGCCCGAGCCCAGGGTGCCGAAGGAGAGCGGACCGGCGTCGGTGACGACGACGTCGGCGTCGTCGCTGATCAGGGTGGCTTCGACCGGTCCGGCGGTAGCGGCGCCGTTGTTCGAGACCGTCAACGTGACCGCGGCGCCCACCGTGCCCGGATCGAGCTCGGCCGGACTGGTAGAGGTGGTCAGCAGCAGGGCCGGCGGCTCGGGGAGCCACGCGATGAACTCGGTCTCGGGGGTGGAGACCGGGAGCACGGTGGCGGTGTACTGCACGCCGTCGTGGTCGATGGTGAACGAACCCAGGGCCCCGGCGGACTCGGTGACGCCGCGGAGGAACCAGCGGGTCTCTCCGGGCGCGGGCGGCAGCATCGCGGCCTGATCGGTGATGTCCACGTCGTAGCTGGCGGTGCCGGTGGCGACCGTGCCCGAGTAGACCTCGGTCTCCCAGGTGGGCGCGTCGGGATCGCCGACCCCGAGGGTGAGGTCCAGGGCGCCGCCGGAGCCGACCTCCCAGTCGATGTGGGCGATGCTCGCGACCCCGACGAGGAAACGATCCGACGCGGCGAGCGAGGCCGAGCCCCAGGTGAGCCCGAGGTCGATCGGCAGGTAGCTGTTGGTGGCGACGTCGGCGTCCACGGTGACCGCGAAGTCCACGACCACGGTCCCGTTGGCATCTACTGGCCCGACGCTCACCGACTCCGCGTCCACCGTCACCCCGCCTTCGGGGAAGGCCACGGTGGCGATCGCGTCGGTCGCGGCGATGTCGGAGGTGTTGGTGACGGTGAAGCTGATGGTCCCGGAGCCGCCCGGCTCGATCGGCGTGGGCGCGACCGCCCAGTCGAAGCTGAGGTCCGCGAGGCGGGCTTCGACGCGCACGTCGTCCACCCACCAGTCGTCGGCGTCGACACCCTCGAAGTACCAGGCCAGGTACACCGTGGGCGCGCCCGCGTAGGCGCTGAGATCGTAGACCGCCGAGCGGCCCCAGGCGCCATCCGTGGCGGGAGGCAGGTCAGCGACCTTCACGTAGTCGCCGTCGTCCGGATCGCGGCTGCCCACCGAGACAAAGAGGGCGTGCCGCGCCTCTTCGACGTCGGTGCCGTACTCCCACCACGTCACCTGGGCGTCGGCGACCGTGCTCAGGTCCAGCGCCGGCGACACCAGGTAGTCGCGGAGCCCATCGGTCCCGGCGTAGCCGCGGGGGTGGTACGCCGACGACGTTCCCGAGCGCTTCTGCGCGGTGGACAATTGCCAGGGGTAACCACGGAAGTTGGTGGACGCGCTGCCCCACCCGATCTGGGAGAGCTCGGTCTGCCCTTCCGGGATCTCGAAGTCCTCTTCGAAGGGCAGCGGAAGGCCCTCCACCGACACGTCGATCACGTACGGGTCACTCGTCGAGGCGGCCGGGAGGTAGCCGCTCACCGAGGTGCTGTCGGTCGCCTTGAAGTAGTACTCGACCGACGGATCGGCGATGTCGGCCCCATCGAGGGTCAGCGTGTAGACATCGTCCCCGTCCGGCGCCATCGGCTGCGCCGACCAATCACTCGCGCCGTGGACGCGGTGGTAGATGGTGACCGAATCGATGCCGTCATCGTCGGTGGCGGTGACGGTCACGGTGAGCGGAACGCCCGCGACCGCGCCCGTCGGCTGGGTGTGGCTGAGCTCCGGCCCGGTGTAGGCGGGGGCCACGGAGTCCGTGGACTTGCCACCGTCGCAGGCGGCGAGGATGAGCAGCGCGAGGCTATTCATAGAGCCAGCACGCGGCGTAGCAGCCGTAGCCGATGATGTTGCCGGTGAGGCTGTCGGTGAACCCCAGGCAGTCGAAGCCCGAGGGGCAGTCGGCGCGCGTGGTGCAGGACACCGCGCAATAGCCGCCGTAGCAGAGGTTGCCGCCGCCACCGCAGTCGCCGTCTTCTTCACAGTCCCGGCAGTAGTACCCGGCGGCGGTGTAACACTCGCCCGCGGGGGAACAGAACTCCTGGAACCCGCAGTCGATGTTGGTATCGGTGCACTCGGCCGGGGCGCAGGTCTTGTTCTCGACGTCGCAGTACTCGCCGTAGACGCAGTCACCGTCGACCTGACACCCGGGGATGCAGGCGCCCTTGGGGTCGCAGTACTGATCGATGCCACACTGCTCGGAGGTGAC
>JAYVAS010000763.1:0-10132 GCA_043750895.1 Pseudomonadota bacterium | reverse complement strand
CGCCGGCCCCAGGTACGTGTACTGTTCCACCAACTCGCAGATCAGGTCACCCGCGTCATTCCGCCACCGCAGGCCGACCTTCCCGGATACGAACGCACCTTCCTTCAGGGTGACCTCCCGTTCGTGCCACTGGTACGCGAGTCCCACGGGGTCGGCATCGGAGTCCGCGTCCGTGTCGGTATCGCCATCCGTGTCGGTATCGGTATCGGTATCGGTGTCGGTGTCGGTGTCAGTGTCAGTGTCGGCATCGGTATCGACCACCGGCGTCGAGTCCTTCGCCGAAGGAGATCCCAAACACGAGAGGATGTACAGTGTAAACATCGGCTACCTGATCACGCCCGAGGCGTAGCGAAGGGTGAGGGTGGTCTCTTCCAGCCAGACGAGGTGCAGTTCGCCGCCGCCGGTGCAGAAGCCGGGGTAGATCGAACTCGCTGCCGCGACTTGACCCGTCCCGGGCACCTCGAAGTACCCGGCATCGGATGGCACCGCCCATGGGGGGGATCCGACCGATCCGGACACGTACGAGCCGTTGTCCGTCAAGTCGCTCAGAGGGCCCTGCCGCCCCTCCCACACCTCGATCACCCGGCAGTCGTCCCGCTCGAGGTGGGCGAACAAATGATATGCGACCTGCGACGGCAGTGATGTGTAGGCGGGCGCCAGCGACCCGCTCATCGTCCACGCCAGCGTACGGCTGCCACGCTCCGAGACACGGATCTCGGGGAGTGAACTCAGACTGTTCGTCCTCCAATAACTCACCAGGCTCCGCCCATCCGGCAGCGCCAGCGCGCAGGGATCCGAAGCGTTGGTGTTCTCCGCGGGCGCCCCGGCGATGGTGACCCGCGGCGCTCGCGCCCACGGGCTGCGGTCCAGCGGGCCGCGCGTCATCGCCATCACCCCTTTGTACGACGCGCCCCGCGCCGCTCCCTGCTGGACCGTTCGCCACGCGAGGACCAACCGACCGTCGCTCGTCGAGAGGGAGGCCATGTCCTTCGACCGCGGCAACATCACGGTTCCGTCGGCGGCGTCCACCAGCTCGGGCAGGGCGCCATCCGGTCGGTTCGAATCGATCGACCAGAGGTAGATGTTGGTGTTGGTGAGCGGGAAGACGCCCCGCACGCACGCGTGGAAGGCGATGTGCAGCCGAGGACCCACTGTGTCCCAGACGATCGACGGCAGACCGCAGTACACCTCATGCCACGTCTGGCCCAGCAGGCTCCAGGTCTCCCGACCGCGCGCCCACTGAAGCCGAAGCGCTACGATGTTCCTGTCGGACCCGGTGGCGCGTTCGGCCGCCACGTAGAAGTCGGTCCCGTCGGTGGTGATGGAGGGATTACGAAGCTCGTCACTGCCGGTGTCCGAACCAAACAGCTGCGCGTAGGCGAGGGTCCCCGGTTCGAGCTGGATTGTGCTCCATGTCTTGGTGGTGGGGCTGAGCAGGTGAACCGACAGCCCCTTGGCACCCGTGGCCCCGCGCGCGGCGTAGACCGCGGCGACGACCCCGTCGGTGCCCCGGTGGACGATCCACCGCGCGTTCTGAAAGGCGCAGTCGAAATCGGTGCGTCGGGCGAAGGTGGTGATCGACACCGGGCTCGACCACGTCACCGCCCCGGGACCGTTGCCACAGGGGCTCAGCGACGGTCCTCCGCCCCAGCCGCGCCCGCCGCCCACGAGCCGAGCGCTCCGCGCCGTCCCTGCCGGTACCAGCCGGCCGGCGCGGCCCGAGTCCGTGGACGGCTTCACCACCGACGGACGAAGCGGCGCGTCGGCGACCGAGCCAGACGGATCACAGCCACAGGGCGCTACCGAGACCGGGCGACCAGCGCGACGCCGGGTCGCCGCGACCAGGGAGGCCGGCTCGGAACACCCGCAGCCGCCAGGAGCACGCCTTGGGCTCACCGGCTGAACCTGGTCGGACGCGAGGACGCAGCCCACGTCAGTTTTCCCTCGCCATCCCGCGGATGTTGAAGCTGGCCGCCCCCGTTCCGGTCACGGCCGTCACCTTCCAACGGATGTACTTCAAGACCCCCGTGAAGGTCTTCTTGTCCCCTGTGTTGGCGGTGGTGAGCGCCGCGAATGAGTTGATGGTCACCCAGCCGTCTTCGGACTCGAGCGACATCCCCGTCAGGATCGACACCGTGACGCTGGTGACGGTACCCTCCAACCCGTTCAGCCAGCACAGCAGATCGACCTGATCGAAGCGGCTGACGTCGACCGCCTGGTAGAGCGTCTGGATCGCCCCGTTCGCCGTGATACGCACCACTCCGTCCGTGACCATCAGCTCTGTCGCCACCGTCCACCTCTGCGTTCGTTCGTGTTTGAACCCGGAAGAGGCGCCCCGGAAGAGGCGCCCCGGAAGAACAATACCAGCCCTCCCGCGCGTCCGCAACCGCGCTCCTCGAAAGACTTCCTCACGTTCTTCTACCCTTCCCCCCAGCCGCCTGCACCGCCGCACCAACGCCCTCGCCTCGGCCTCCGTGCTCGCCTCCAGGTCCGGTCGGCGGCGTCCTGGCGGCCGACCCCACGTTCAGCAGTCAACGATTTTGGGCCTGAATGACGGGCCTGGACAACGTTCGTGTCATCGACGGGGACCTCGACATTTATAAGGCACATATTCAGTCGCTCCAGGGCTTGGGGGCATTGGAGGAGATCGGAGGGACTCTTCATCTCAGCGAGGTCCCGGACCTTCAGGACATCGAGGCGTTGGAGAGCCTTCGGACCGTCGGTGGTGACCTCGATGTCTATTGGGACGGAGATCTGTCGCCGCTCGGCGGGCTGGAGTCAGTCGGAGGATGGTTGAGCCTCTCCGACAATCGCTACCGGAGTTCCCGGCCTTGACGCAGCTGGGTGGATTGGAGGTCTTCGACGCTCCGGTATCCGATCTCCGCCAGTTTTCGACGCTGACCTCGCTTCATGCCGGGTTGGTGCTGGATTCAACGGACCTTACTTCGCTCGCCGGGTTGGACAACGTGTCCCATATCGGGTGGCTAGGAATCGGCGGCAACGCGTCCCTCACCGCCCTCGGCGGCCTGGGCGCGGTGACCGAGATCGACGACTTTCATCGTTCTGGAGAACCCCTCCCTCACCTCCCTCGACGGCCTCGGCCCCATCACCGAGATCGACGGCATCCTCGGGCGGTCGGTCTATGTCAACGTCGGGGGCTCCCTACCGTGAGGGACTCGCCCTGACTCACTCGATGTAGCCGAGCGCCTTCAGGCCATCGACGGTGGTGTCGCTCATGTCGATGTCCCGCCAGGGCGGGGCTTTGGTGTCCCACGCTGTGATCGCCGCGGCGAGGTCGGGCCCGACGGGGACCTCGGGTTGCCCGGCCGCCACCGCGTAGCCGATCTCGGAGGGCACCCACGGCGTGCGGATCACCATCTCGGCGCCGCGGAGCAGGGCGCGCTCGGTCCCCAGGTTGTTCCACAACGGGGTCTTCGCCGGCGCGTCCGGCTGGGTGGCCTCCATGAAGTAGTCGCGGCCGCCGCCGCCGCCGGTGAAGGTCGGCACCAGGGAGCGGCTCCCGCCGAGGTCCTCGGGCAGACCGGCGAGCGCGAGGATGGTGGCGGCGAGGTCCTGGAGCCCCACCGGCCGCTCGACGACGGTGGCCGGCACCCCCGGCCCGCGCATGAGCAGGGGCACATGGGTGACCGGGAAGTCCAGGTCTCCGCCGTGTCCGAAGGGACGCACCGGAACCTCGCCGAACATGTCACCGTGGTCGGCGAACACCACCACCAGGGTGCGCTCGGGGCGCGGCAGCTGGCTTAGCAGGCGCGCCACCTCGGCGTCGACGTAGCTCACCTCGCCGAGGTAGCGGTCCACCACGTCCTGGAGGTCCGCCGGGTCGTGGGCTCCGACGCGGATCTGGTCGGCGAGGGGCCGGAGCAGTCCCTGCCCGGAGCCGGGGATGGGCGCCCGCCCGGGCCGCACCCACTGGTTGCGGTAGGGTTCGGGGGCGTCGTAGGGGGAGTGGGCGTCGAAGTAGTGGGCGAACAGGAACACCGGCTTGCCGGGGGTGCGCTCGGCGAGGCGCGCGAGAGCCCGGTCGGTGACCTCCTTGGCCGTGGCCTCGTGCCGCTGTTTGCGGATGATCGAGAACTCTTCGTCCCACACCCGGAATCCCTGGTCCATGCCCATCGGACGTTCCAGCGCGCTGGAGCCGATGACCCCGATGGTGTCCCACCCCGCGCCCGCCAGGCGCTCGGTGAGGGTCTCGGCCGAGGCCATGAGCGGGTAGCCGTTGCGCACGATCTGGGTGCCGTGGGCGTCGAGTCCGGTGAACACCGTGGCGTGAGAGGACAACGTGGACGGGGCGCTCGAGAAGGCCCACGCGAAGCGGGTACCGGCCGCAGCGAGGCGGTCGTGCCCCGGGGTGGTGGAACGGGGGTTGCCGTAGCAGGACAGCGCGTCGGCGCGGGTGGTGTCGAGCGAGACCAGCACGATGTCCAAGCCGGCCGGCTCCGGAGGCGTGCACGCCGACAGGACGCACAGCAGCACCACGGCGCGCATGCGGGCCTAGACCACCTTGGACAGGAAGAGGCGCCGGTCGGTGCGGGTGCCGCCGTCGGTCTTCCGGGAGGCGACCTCCATGTAGACGCCGGTGTCGTCGAAGCCCATGCGCCGGTACATCTCGTAGGAGGCGTTCCGGACCGCGCTGGTGCGCAGTAGGACGTACGGGTAGCGGTTCCGGTCGATCAGCGAGAGACGGAGGTCGACGAGCTGGTGCCCCAGTCCGCCCGCCCGCCAACGTTCCAGGACGCCGAGCTCGGCGAAGTAGAAGACGTCCTCGACGGGGAGGAGGCCACGCACTTCGCGGCAGACGTCGACCTTGGCGACGACCGGGTAGCCGAACGCGAACCCTACCACCAGCCCGCTGTCGCGTACGGCGAGCAGGGTGATGTTCTCGGGGACCTCGAGGTTGTGGCGGAGCACGGCCTCCGCCTCTTCGGGGAAGTAGCGCTCGTTGTACGGAGGCTCCTGCCAGATGGCCTGGTAGCTGCCCGCGAAGCTGGCGCGCCACGGGTCGGCTTCGGCCTGCGACGAGATGCGCAGGATCCGAACCCCGTCATCCCGTTGGCTGAGGACTTGCATGGCTCGAGTCTGCCGAAAAAACGGCGATGGCGACAACCCGCCCGTGGAATTCTCCGATTCGAACTCGAATCGGCGCCCCGCCGAGACGCTCGTGTTGGTGCGCGGCTTCGCCGGTCAGGGTGACGGACGCCTTGCCCTGGTCTACCGAGTCTACCTCGATGTCCCTGGGAGAAAGCGCCATACCGGTGCCCAACGCCTTCAACACGGCCTCCTTCACGGTCCAGGCCCGGGTCTGGTGGAGGGGCTCGGTGAAGCGCTTCTGCTCGGTGTCGGTGAACCAGTCGCGGAGCCACGCGGGGTGCCGCGTCTCGACCACTTCGAAGTCGATGCCGGCGCGCGCGCCCCGCACGGCGAGTGAAACCGCTTCCCCGTCGTGGTGGGCGATGCTCACCGCGACCCCGGTGACGCCGGCCACCACCGGCTCTCCCGTCTCGATGCGGTCGACGGTGAACGCGTCGTTGCCCACGAGGGTTCGGACCGCGCGCCGCGCCGCGAGCTGTCCCGCGAGGCGGTCCTCCTTCCGGCGCTCGGTGCCCCGGTCGGTCATCTGGGCCACCTCGACCCCCGACAGCTCCGAGAGGGCCTCGTTCGCGGTGGCCTGCGCCGTCGCCGGCCAGCCGCCGACCGGTGCCGGGTAGAGCTGGTCGGGCTCGAGCGGGCCCTTCTCGATCAGGCGGAACCCGCGCACGCGGAGGACGCGCCCGTTCTGTCCGTCCACGTCGAGATCGTAGGCATCGCCGCGCCGAGAGGCGGTGATGCGGAGCGCTTCGTTGGCGGTGACGGCCCGCACCGTCTCCACGGCTTCGATCGAGGCCGGGAGCGCCATGACGCCGTCGATGACCATGCGGTGCAGTCCGGCGACCTGGAACGCGGCTTCCAGCACCAGGGGGTCGGTGACCAGCCCGACTGCGATCGGCGTGTGATCGACGTTCGCCTCGGCGCTGATGCCGCCCAGGGCGATGCGGTCGGCGCCGCGGAGCACCTGGAAGGTGGGTCCGTGGAAGAACCGGGTGTAGACCTCCTTCCGGGTCACGCCGTCGTCGGGCAGGAAGCCGAGCTGGATCGCGGGCAGCAGCGGCATCTCGTCGAGCTGGACGTCGGCGCTGAAGTGGTCCACGCGGATGGTCCGCCCGGTGCGCGCGACCCGCTCCGACGACAGGACACAGCGGACCACGCCTTCCCCCGCCGGTTCGGCGCGCACCTCCACCTTGACGCGGTCGTCGCGGTGGAGCTTGAGCGGCGCCTCGAAGCGCACCGCCTCGGCGCCGGCGTAGCGAGACCCGGGGAGGGTGCGCAGCGCCGCCACCACCATCAACTCGAGCCCGATCACGCCGGGGAGGACCGGAGTGCCGTCGATGGCGTGATCGAGGATCCAGGGGTCGGTGGCGAGCGACAGGGCGCGCCGGGCGACGATGGTGTCGCCGTCGAACTCGATGCTGTCCAACAACGGGTGGAGGGGCGGTTCGCGGAAGTCGCCCAGTTTTCCGGCCACCACCAGCTCGCCGGTGACCCCGGCGGCCACGAGGTCGACCACCAGGTCGGCGCCGGGGCCGGCCGGGAGGAGCTCGACGCCGCGGTCGGTGAGGAGCCGCTCCATGCCGCCGCGCACGGCCATGCCGGTGTCGGCCCAGGCGGTCCACGCGAGGTGAAGGGCGTACTTCCGGCTGGTGCAGGCGTGGGCGAGCGCGTCGTTGGCGGCCGCGTAGTCGACCTGACCGGGGTTTCCGAAGCGACCGGCCACCGAGCCCATGGACACGAAGAAGGTCCACCACGGCAGGGATTCGAGCAGCGCCAGGCCTCCCTCGGCCTTGCCGTCGAAGACCCGGTGGAACGCGGCCTCGTCCTTGTCCGCGAGCTTGCGGGACTCTTCGGCCCCGGCCCCGTGGACGCAGACGTCGATCTGCGGGTGCTCGCGCAAGAGGTCGGCGATGAGCGCGCGCACCGCGTCGGGGTCGGCCAGATCGCAGGTGCGTACGTCGACGCTCGCGCCGAGCTCCCGGAGCGTGGCCACCGTCTGCCGCGCTTCCTCGGCCACGCGGAGCGGCTTGAGTTGGTCCTCGACCATCCGGGGCGTCCCCCGGCTGTGTGCGCCCGCGAGGCGCACCTTGATGGCCTCGCGCGCCTTGGCCTCGTCGAGCGGCGTGACGCCGGGCCCGGTCCGGCCGACGAGCAGCAGGGTGCACGGTCCACGTTCGGCCCAGGCGCGGGCGACACGAGCGGTGATCCCGCGCAGCCCGCCGGTCAGGAGGACCACCGGGGGCTTGGCGGGCCGGCCCGCCCGCGGCGGGAAGGGCTCGGTCGCGAGCACGTTCACGGTGCGCGACGAGGGCCCGCGCCACACTTCGACGCCGCCGTCGCCCTCGGCGATCTCTTCCAGGGTGCCCCGGATGGCGCCGTCGAGCGGCCAGTCGGGGTCGAGCGTGAGCACCCGCGCGAAGCACGGTTCCCACTCGCGCCCGAGCGCCTTGGCGAAGCCGGCGCGCGCGCCATCGTCGCGGGCGGTGCGCAGGTCGGGCGTGATGGCGGAGCGGACGCAAAGCCAGGTGCGGGGCGGGCGGGCGTCGAGCGAGCGCGCGAGCGCGAACGAGGCGAGGAGCGGGTTCCCGACGTCGATGACCACGTCGGGGTCGCCACTGTCGGCGCCGCCGCGACGGCGGATCTCGGCGCGGAGGCCGTCGGCGAGGGCACCGTGGCCGAGGACCTGGACCACCCGTCCAGTGATCACCGGCCGGACCTGGGTGAGGTGGACGACCCGCTGCGGGCGACGCAGCCGGAACGACGCCGGCATCACCGTGGCGCCCGCGGCGGGGGCCGGGAGGGAGGGCGCGACGGCCTCCGGTTCTTCCTCGGCGTCGTCGGGCAGCGCGGCGGCGGCCAGGGCCAGCGCCGTGAGCGGCTCGGGTGCGGCGACCGGGGTGGGATTGGCGACGGGCTCTGCTTCGACGACGGGCTCCGCGGCCACTTCGGCGACGGGCTCCGCGACCGCTTCGACGACGGGCTCCGCGGCCGCTTCGACGATGGGCTCCGCGGCCGCTTCGGCGATGGGCTCTGCGGCCGCTTCGACGATGGGCTCCGCTTCGGCGACGAGCTCCGCCTCGACGACCGGCTCCGCGGCCGCCACCAGACCCACTGGCGCTGCCGCCGGGACCCGGGTGGCCAACCAGCCGGCGAGCTTCTCGATGGTGGGGTAGTCGCTGAGCCGGAAGCTGTCGTCCCGCCCGATCTGGTAGTGGTCGCGCACCTCGCCGAAGATCTCGGCCTGCTTGACGGTGTCGATCCCGAGGTCCGCTTCGAGCTCGTAGGCGGGATCGAGCTCGTCGATCTCGTACCCGGTCTTGCGGGAGACGACCCCGAGCAGCGTCGCGAGGACGGCGGCGCGGTCGGCGCCGGAGGTGGGCGGATCTGCCGGCGCCGCGGGGGCTTCCGGGACGACCGCGGGAGCCGGCGCGGGTGCTCGGGCGGCGACGAGGAACGCCGGGTCCGCCACCACCTCGGGCGGGGGCTCGGTCACGACCGGGGCGACGGCGGGCGCGGTCGGCTCGGCGATGGGAGCGGGAGCGTCGGGAGCGACGGCGACGGGAGCCTCAGGTGCGACGCCGGGCGCGTCAGGCGCGACGGGGGCCGCTTCGGCGCCGCCGTTGGCGCGCGGGGCCAGCCAACCGGCGAGCTTCTCGATCGTCGGGTAGTCGGACAGCTTGAAGGCGTCGTCCCGGGCCACGCCGTAGGCGTCCCGCACCTCGGCGAAGATCTCGGCCTGCTTGACGGTGTCGATGCCGAGATCGGCCTCGAGCTCGTAGGTGGGGTCGAGCTCGGCGGGTTCGTAGCCGGTCTTCCGGGCGATCACCGCGAGCAGCCCCCGGAGGAGGACCTCCTTGGGCACCCCGGAGGTCGGGGATCCGACCGCGGACGCCGTTGCGGCGGGGGGCGCGGGGGACGCCGGGGCGGGCTCGGCGGGCGCCGCGGGGGCCGACGGGACGAGCGGCTGAGCAGGCTCCGCCGCCACGGCCAGGGCCGGAGCCTGGACGGGCTCGAAAGCGGGAGGGGCGTCGGCGACCCAGCGCAGCTGCCGGTGTTCAATCACCGCGCGCCCGGCGCCGCCCTGCCCGTCCAACCACGCTGCGTGGACCGCGGCGTCGGCGATGCGCGCGTCGCCGATCGCGATCTTGCGCCACGCCGTGAGGGCCAACTGGGAGCCGAAGCCGGCCGCGAGTCGGAGCGCGAACTCGATGTCGTAGTGGCCGCCCGCGCTCAGCGTGAGGTCGCCCAGGTCCGGGTCGGGCTCGCGCAGGTTGGCGATGGGGGGCACGGTCTGGAACTGCAGCGCCTTGACGGCGACGGTGTCCTCGATGCCGGCGCCCATGGGGTGCCCGGTGTAGCCCTTGGTGTTGGCGATCACGATCTTCGCCGCCGCGGGCCCGAAGGCCGCGGGCAGGCTGGCCATCTCGGCGGCGGCCGAGCCGCCCCGCGCGGGGGTGTAGGTCTCGTGGGAGAGGAAGACGCAGCGCGACGCGAAGGCCTCGGCGGTCACGCCGGCGCGGGCCACCACTTCGGCGGCGAAGGCGCTCACCTCACGGGAGATGTGCGCGGCGTCGAGCCGGGTGCCGTGGAAGGCCGAGTTGGCCAGATGGGTGCCCAGCAGCTCGGCGATGGGGGTCATTCCCCGGCGGCGGACGGACGCCTCGGTCTCGATGACCAGGCCCACCGCGCCCATGCCGAGGATCATCCCGTGGCGGCGCTTGTCGAAGGGCAGCGCGGACTCCTCCACGAGCTCCCCGGTGGTCGCGGCCCCGGCGGCGAGGAAACCCGCGCCGATCCACTCGAAGAGGTTCTCGTTGGTGACGTCGTCCGCGCCGAGCACGATGACCCGCTCGCAGCGTCCCAGGCGGATCCAGTCCTCGGCGATGGCCACGGCCTGGGTGGTGCTCGCGCACGCGGCGTTGACCTGGGTGTTCGGGCCGCGGGCGCCGATGAGCTGCGCGAACTGCGAGTGGCCCATGGCGAGGATCTGGAACAGGAAGCGGCGGTCGAAGTGACCTTCGCCGTC
>JAYVAS010000762.1:0-2008 GCA_043750895.1 Pseudomonadota bacterium | reverse complement strand
GTCACCGCGTCATCGTGTAGCGGTCGATCACGTTGCCGGCGAGATCGGTGGCGGTGAGCTCGAGCTGGCTGCCGTCCACGGCGACCACCACGTAGTGGTTCACCGACACCCCGACCGCCATGGTCGCCGACGGCCCGTAGTTCTCGTACAGGGGCGCGCCCGCCCCGGCGCTCACCACGTAGGTGACCCCGGCCTCGGGTGGGGCCTCGACCCCGCCCATGATCGGCACCGAACGCTCGTAGTTGTGGTTGTGGCCCGCAAAGTCGATGGCCACCCCACCCGCCTCCTCCACCGGCACGAACCACGCGCGCACGTTGGCGTCGGGCGGGTGGGAGGCGTCGGTGAACGCGGGCTTGTGGTGGAAGACGAAGCGCCACGGCTGGGTGGTGGCGGCAAGATCGGCGGCGAGCCAGACGGACTGGGTGGACCACTCCTCCGAGCTGACCACCGTGTCGTTGAGGACGATGAAGTGGGCGTTGGCGTAATCGAAGCTGAAGGTGCGCTCGTTCCCGGGCAGGGCGTTGAGGGCGAGGAACGGAAAGGCGAGGCTCTCGTGGTTGCCGTTGATCATCACGGTCGGCACGACCTCCTCGAAGCCCACCCCGGCGTCGAGCCACTCGCCCCACTGCGCGACGTCGTCCCCGCGGGCGACCGCGTCGCCGGTCAGCATCCGAAACGAGACCCCCTCGGCGGCGATGCCCGCCAGGACGGCGGCCCAGGTGTCGTAGCCATCCCGGCTGTCCCCGGCGACGGCGAACCGGAACGGCCCGGCGGACCCGGGCGGCGGGGCGGTGGTCGCGCGCTGATCGGCCGACCAGTGGCCGGCACCCCCCACCCGCCAGACGTACTCGGTCCCGGGGAGGAGGCCGCAGATGCGCACCTCGTGCACCCGACCGTCCTCGGGCTCCGGCGAGAGCGGGAAGCTGGCTCCGTAGATGGTGGCGAACCCCCCCGCATCGGTCCCGACCTGGACCACGCTGGAGAGGGTCTCGCTGTCGGTGCGCCAGACGACCGCCAGGGCCGTCGAGGGATCGCCGACCCACTGGACGCGCAGGTGGCGGGGTGGCTCCGCGGCTCCGTAGACCTCGGCGTGCGCGTCCGCCGCGACGGGCACCGCCGACGCGTCGTAGGGGTCCGAGGGAACGGTCACCGCGGCGGGACAGGCGATGGGCACCGGAGGAGGCGCGGTCCACGCCGGCGGGACGTACAGGGGTGGGCGCGCCGTCGCGACCACCGGAGACACCGGCAGGCCGGACGCGTCCGCGACGCCGACCGTATCCGCCGGGTCCGGCCAGGCGCGTTGCGGCGCGTCAGGGTCAGGCGCCGGGGAGGCGCACGCGAGCAGGAGGAGCGTCATCAGGATCGTGGATTGCACGATACCCGACCCACCCCCGCTTCGGGGCCGCTCCTCATCGGGTGGTGGTGAAGCTGTCGATCACGTTGCCGGCCAGGTCGTACGCCATCAGCGTGGTGGTCGTTCCGTCCACCGTGACCACCACGAAGTTGTTGTCCACCGTGGCGGTCGCGGTGAACGCGCCAGAGAGGTCGTTGCCGTACAGGTCGGCCCCCGCCCCGGCGCTCACCACGTAGGTCACCCCGTCGGTGTCGGCGACCTGCGCCCCGGCCAGGAGCGGGTAGGAGCGTTCGTAGTTGTGGTTGTGGCCGGCGAAGTCCAGCGCGATCCCGCCTGCCTCCTCGACCGGCGACCACTGCTCCTGCAGGTCCGAATCCGACCCGTGGGTGGTGCACGACGACCACGCGGGGATGTGGTGGAAGGCGAAGCGCCAGCGCTGCGTGGTCGCCGCGAGGTCTTCCGCCATCCACTGGGCCTGGATGCCCCGCCCGTCCGTCACCGCCACCGTGTCGTTGAGCACCACGAGGTGGGCATTGGCGTAGTCCAGGGAGAACCACTGCTCGTTCCCGGGGAGGGCGTTGAACGCGTAGAAGGGCTGGACGTTGAACTCGTGGTTGCCGTGCACCATCAGCAGCGGCCGGCGATCCAGGTAGC
>JAYVAS010000761.1:0-11319 GCA_043750895.1 Pseudomonadota bacterium | reverse complement strand
CCGACCCGCCGCGATGACGCTGGACCCAGCCGACTCGTTGCACACGATCCGGCCCCCGAGTCCGTCCTGGCCCACGCTCTCGGGCGGGTCCACCGAGCGCTACACCCTGGAGTCGGTGCTCGGCGTAGGCGGGATGGGGATCGTGTACCGGGCCCACGACCACCTCCTCGGGTGTACCTGCGCGCTCAAGGCGCTCAGCCCCGAGCTGGCGCCCCGAAAGGACCTCGTCGCCCGCTTCGTCGCCGAGGCCCGCGCCACCGCCCGGCTCGAGCACCCCGGCGTGGTGCCGGTCCACGACATGGGCCAGCTGCCCGACGGGCGGCACTTCTACACCATGCGGGAGATCCGCGCGGGGACGCTCGCCGAGGTGATCCACGAGGCGCACCGGAAGGGACCTCCCACCGGCGCCACCCTGCGGCGCCTCGTCGACGCCCTGCGGCGCGTGGCGGAGACCGTCGCCTACGCCCACGCGCAGGGGGTGGTGCACCGCGACCTGAAGCCGATCAACGTCAGCATCGGCCCCTTCGGCGAAGTGCTCGTGCTCGACTGGGGGCTGGTGCTGCTCCTCCAGGCGGAGCGCGTCGAGTCGGGCTTCACCGACCTGGCCCGGCTGCGCGCGCTCGACACCGAGGTGCGTGGGGTCGCCGGGACTCCCCACTACCTCGCCCCCGAGCAGGCCCGCGGGGACGTCGACGCCATCGACGCGCGGACCGACACCTGGGCCCTGGGGGCCATCCTCCACGAGGTCCTGGAGGGGCGCCCGCCCTACCCGGACTGCGTCGGAAATGCGGCCGTCGCGGCAGCACGCGTCGGTCCGCCCGCACCGCCCCGCGGGCCCGCGGGCCTGGTCGCGATCTGCGTCCACGCCATGGCCTTCGCCCCCGCGGACCGTCACGTGAGCGCCCTGGACTTCGCGGCCGATCTCGACCGATGGCTGGACGGGGACTCTCGCCGCGAGGAGGCCCTGGCCCTGGTCCAAGCCAGCGAGGCCTTCGAGCAGGAGGAGTCCAACTTCCGCATCCGCGCCGCCCAGTCCCGGGCGCAGACGGTCAGCCTCGCCGTCGCCCTCGCCGCCACTCCCTCGGGCGCCCGCCGAGGAGCGCTGTGGGCCGCCGAGGATGCCGCCGCCGCCGCCGACCGCGCCGCGGCGTTGAGCGAGGCCAACCGCCTGCAACACCTCCAGGGCGCCCTCTCGCGCGACGCCGAGCTTCCCGAGGCCCTGGACGCGTTGGCCAGCTACCACGCGGTCAAGTTGCGCACCGCACGGCTCCACCGAGACGGAGACGCGGTGATCATGCACACGCACTTCCTGCGTACCTATGACCGGGGGCGGTACACCCGGTACGCTGAGGGGATCTCCTCGTTCACCCTGGTCACCGACCCCCCCGACGCCGCCGTGCAGGTGCGGGCGGTCGTCGAGGAGAACCGCCAGCTCGTGGCCGGCGCCGTCCAGCTCAGCGCCACCACCCCGCTGCACGCGCACGATCTGCCCGCCGGCAGCTACATCGCCGAGCTTCGTCACCCGAATCGCGCCCCCGTCGACCTTCCGGTGTGGCTGGACCCGGACACCGCGTTCACCACCGTGGCGCCCGCGGGCACCGCGCCGGTGCCCATCCGCCTGCCTCACCCCCGCGCCCTGGGCTCGGGAGACGTCTACGTGCCGCCCGGATGGGCGCGCCTCGGTCCGTACGGCGCGCCGGGGGGGACGCTCCCCGACCGGGTCTGGGTGGAGGGGTTCGTGATCCGGCGCGATCCGGTGACGCACGGGGAGTTCCTGGCCTTCCTCAACGACCTGGTCGCCCGCGGCCTGGACGAGGACGCCTGTCGGTACGCGCCCGCCGAACGCGCCTCCCGCCCCGAGGAGGTGGGCCGCCCCTGTTACCAACGCGCCGCCGACGGCACCTTCCAGCTCGCCCCCGACGCCGAAGGGGACATCTGGAGCCCGCGCTGGCCGGTGTTCCTCATCGACTGGTTCGCGGCGCGCGCCTACGCACGGTGGGAGGCGGATCGGACCGGGCAGGCGTGGCAACTTCCCAAGGAGACGTGGTGGGAGAAGGCCGCCCGGGGCGTCGACGGCCGCCTCTACCCGTGGGGAGACCGCCCCGAGGGCTCGTTCGCGTGTGTCCGCGGCTGGCGGCCCGGACGGATGCTGCCGGTGAACGTCGACCAGATCGGCGACGACGTCAGCGTGTACGGGGTGCGGGGAATGGCGGGGAACGTCCGGGACTGGTGTGTCGACCCCGCGAATCCGAACGTGGCCACCGAGAACGACCCGCTCACCGAGCGCGTCGTCAAGGGAGGCGCGTTCTTCTTCAACCTCCTGCCCGCCAGCACCCGTCTGACCCTGAACGCAGGCAACCGGGGCGACACCATCGGCTTCCGAATTGCACGCCCTTTCCGGTGATTCGAGCCGGTAGAGGGAGTGTTAGACCCCCCCGACTATGGAGGCCACATGCGCGTGACGTTGGTTCTGGGGGCATTGTTGGCGGGCTGTGCGCCCGACGACGACACGGTCAAGGTCCCAGACGGAGAGACCGACACCGACACCTACGAAGCGCTCGGGCCCTGCCCGGAAGGGCCGCAGCAGGAGGTCGCCGAGGGGGCCGCGGTGGACACCGGCTCCACCTGGGACGACGGGATGGACCCGCCCGCCGCCCAGGTCTGGGTGAGCTGCGCCGACGAGACCTGCGCCAACCTCGTACTGAACGCCGTCGGCGACACCGGGGACAGCTTCGAGTGGTACGACCTCAGCGGTGAGCTCGAAGGCGCCGGGCAGACCCTCACGGTCGCCGCCAACTCCGAGCCCCGCACCCTGGCTTACCGCCCGGCCGGGTTCGCCGACGCGTGCGAAGGCATGGAGGTCATCGCCCGCGGCGGATCGTACGAGTGGCTCGGCGTGGCCGCCCCCAGGGTCATCGTCACCCCGCTCTGGATCACCTCGAGCACCACCCGACCGTCCGGGTGCAACTTCACCGCCGGGATCGGCGGCTGCCTGACCGATCCCTTGCTTGCCGGCTTCGAGGCCGCCGCCACCTCCGACAAGCTCACCGGGGGGGCGCAGACCACGCTCACCGCGTTCGACTTCAACCTCACCGCGGGGACGCTGGACACCAAGGGGTTCGCGGCGTGGAGCGCGTGGACCTACACCCAGATCGGGGCGCCGCAGTCGCGCGTCGGCGAAGCGGGTGCCCTCCCGACCCGCCTCTTCCCCTCCGGTCAGGTCACGTCCAGCGTCACGGTCGGCGGGACCAGCTACACCGACTTCCTCCTGTTCGGCTGGTCGGTGAAGCCCGGCTACCAGACGGACATCGTGGAATCCAAGCTGGACGAGGGCGGCGGCCTGTTGGGCCAGAACGGGGCCCACGCCGAGTGTTCGGCCACCAGCAAGGGCTCGGTGAGCTGGAACTAGCGCGCTACAGCGCCCGATACTCGATGTCCACGTCCACGGCGTAGGGCGCCGGGCGCGGGGTGAACCGGGCCCCCTTGAGCGCCTGCTGGCAGTGCTCGACGAGGACGGCGTAGCCCTTGTAGACCGTCGCCGAGGTCGGCACGCCGTCCGCGCCCACGATGACCCGCGCCAGCACGTGGTTGGTCGGGAAGTTCTGGGCCTTCGCGGCGTCCGGCATCTCAGGGATGAACAACGGCTGCATCCCGAGCTCGGCGAAGGGAACGAGCGACACGCCGACGGGCAGCTCCGGCGGCGGATTGTCGATGCGCGGTGCGCGCGCGGCTCCGAGCGCCAGCGGCGCGGCTCCGTCGGGCAGGAACGCGTCCACCATCTGCATCGCGCTGATCTGACCGAACTCGACGTCACTCCCGCTCTCGGCGGTGCTCACCGTGAGCCGCCCGTCCAGCGTCAGGTCGCGCCACGCCATCAGGCCCTTGGCCACGTCGAACTGCACGCTCCCGGCGGCGCGGATGTCCACGAGGCGGCTGCCACCGGCGTCGATGGACTCGCCGTAGGCCACCATCGCGTGCCCACTGGTGTTCAACGAGTAGAGGCCGTCCACCTCTCCGAGCGGCTTGTGGTCGAAGCTCCCGGCCCCCACCGTCCCGTACTGGGTGACGAGGCTCCACAGGTACGACGTCCCCTTCTGCTCCCAACCCCGTTTCCAGTCATCCGGATCGGAGGCGAGCGGCATGTCGAACAGAGAGAACGCGCGGAGCAGGTAGATCCGCTGCATCTCCTGGATCTGCCGGATGCGGAGGTTGTCGGCCATCCGGCCCTTGACGTCGAACTGTTTGAGGTGGCCGTCGGCGCCGAGGAACAGCACCACCGGCACTCCCTGGAGCGCGGCGCTCCACTCCGCCACCACCTTGGGGAGCATCTCGGCGTCCGTGGGCTGATAGGGCACGGCCGTCATCCGTGCGTAGGCGATCGTGCAGGTGAGCTCGACGTTCTTGCCGACCGGATCCGAGACACACTCGGTGTCGATGGTCAGGTGCACCTGTCCGGCGCGGGCGTCGACGTTCTCCACCGCCTTGAGCCGCACCCCGCGCGGGAACAGGAGGTCCGTCTCCAGGTGGTATCGGACAGGCGTCGTCGGCCACTTCCAGGCCGGAACGGTGCCGGCGTGGGCCGCCAGGACGAGGGAGAGAGCGATCATCGGAGCTCCAGAGCGGGGGCGGGGGTCAGAGCTTCTGGCCGAACCCTACCCGCAGGGAAAGACCGTACGTGGTGCTTCCGGCACCCGGATAGCCGGCCTCTTGAGAGCCGGCGTAGACGTCGAGCAGGAACCGGACCCAGGTGCCGTCTCCCTTCATCGGCACGCCCACCGACACCAGCCCACCGAAGCCGCTCGAGCCGGGCAGGAGGGCCCCATAGTTCGCGCCGACCAGGATCAAAGGCACACCGGGAGTCGGACGCGGGATGTACACCCCGATGCCGCCGTAGGGGCGGAAGTAGGCCGGCGTGTCCACATTCTCGGTGTTGTCACCATTGGCGAAGGTCATCCGCTGGGTCGGGGTGAGGAACAGGGTCGCGCCGCCGAGGACGGCGAAGTTGTAGACGCCGAATTCCACGCCCAGATTCCCCGTCGGTGCGGGGGCGCTGACGTAATTCTCGTTGGTATCCTTGAACGCCTGGGTCCGGACGAGACCGATCCCCAGGTCTCCCGTCAACAACACCGAGATCGGATTGGGGCGCATCAGCTCGGCGCCGCCCGAGTAGGGCACCACCTGCGGGCGGCCCTTGTCGTCCAGCGCGGCGACGTACACCCGCGCCTTCTGGCCGCGCACCGTCGAGAGCGCCTCGATGCCGGTCGCGACCGGCCCCGTGAACGCGACATCCCCGCCCAACATCCGCGTGCGCGCCTCGGCCAGGTCCGCCGCGCCGACCGCCAGCGGGTACACCGCGTTCTGTCCGGCCGAGACCGTGAGCCGGACCCGACCGGCGATGGTGTTGCCCACGAGGGCGTGCACGTAGTGGGTGCCCGGCCACAGATCGATCTGGGTGACGCTGGCCTCCAGCGGCCGGCCGTCGACCACCATCACCGCGCCCGGCGGACGTTCCCCGACCGCGAGCGTCGCCCGCGGCTCGGCGCGGAGGTCTTCGGCCAGCTGGGTGAGGATCGCGAAGCCGAGTCCGTCCCCCACCTCGTCGCGGCTCCACACGTGCTCCGGATCGAGCGCGATCGCGTCCACCAGCGCTTTGGGCACCGCGCGCGCCGCCACCATCGTGCGGAACGTGGCGGCCTCCTCGGCCGTGCCGAACTTCGCTTCGGGGAAGGCCTTGGCGGCGGCGGTCCCCGAGAGGGCGAGCGCCTTCCGGAGCGACTCCCGATCGGCCTCGTTGCGCAGCACCGACACGCTGTCGGCCGCGATCTGGATCTGCTGGGCGATCCCCTGCTCGACGTCGAAGTCGTCCCAGCGCTTCCGGCCCGTCTCGTACGCCGCGTCCACCGCCAGCGTCTTGAGGCGAT
Source organism: Pseudomonadota bacterium (assembly GCA_043750895.1). Classification (GTDB taxonomy): domain Bacteria; phylum Myxococcota_A; class UBA796; order UBA796; family SXON01; genus JAYVAS01. The sequence goes on along the minus strand of JAYVAS010000761.1, from coordinate 5,398 downwards.
CGTCCTCGGTCCAGTCACCCGGCGTCAGCGCCAGATCGACCCAGCCCAGGTCCGCGCCACCTCCCGTCAGCCGATGGGCCTTGCCCTGGAGCTCGTTGGCGGGGATGGCCGGGTCGAGCCAGACCACCACCGCGGGCGGCAAGGGACCTTCCGCCTTTGCGGCGTAGGCAGGGGCAGCGAGCGCGAACAGCAACGTGAGCATCATTCACCGAGTCAGAACGTGGTCCCGAGACCAGCCGTCAGTCCAAACACCGGCGCTACCGTAATCGGTTCGTCGCCGTGTGCGATGGACGGTTTGAACGGCCACACCGCCCCGAGCCGCCCGTCGATGTCGATGAGCGGCCGCACCCGCTCGCCCGGGGGCTCGATCCCGGGGGCCGGGAAGGTCCAGCCCACGTGCCCGGTCGTCACCAACGCGTAGGGCACGTTGGTCCACCCGGCCCGGAATCCGATCCGCGGCCCGAAGCCGATCCCCGCGTCCCGCCCGAGCACCGCCGATGCGCCCAGGTACAGGTTCCGGGTGACGTTCCGCTCGTTGTAGACCGGGATGGGCCGCGTGCCGCCGTCGGGGACGTTCTGCTCCTCGACGACCTGGGCGTCGGGGTGCTTGGGCGTGCGGTAGGTCTCGAACCACTGCGTCGTGTCCGACACGTTGAACGACGCCTCCGCGCCCAGGGCGACCATCAGGCGGTTCACGTGGCCCCGCAGCTCGAGGTTCCACGGCACGTAGGCCGGGTCGAGATCGACATCGAGGCGGGTGAGCGGATCGAAGAACTCGGCGACCGCGTCCGGGTCGGTGGGGGCGTCCACCGAGGTGTCGAAGCCGGGGTGGGCGCCGTCGTAGGCGAGTCCCACCGACGTCACCAGCGCGAAGCGCACCGGGAACTGGTCCGCACCCCCGGCCACGAGCTGGAGCGTGGCGGTGGGCCGGTCGTAGCGCCAGATGTAGACCCGGTTGGGGTTGCCCTCCTGGGGTACCGCCACGTAGATCTCGGCCTTCTCGTGGATCTTCGCGTAGATCGCCAGGTAGTTCAGGATGTCCCCGTCCAGCGAGGGGGTGCACTCGTTCGGGTGCAGGAACAACTGCCGGATGAAGTCGATGCCCATCTTCTTCCGGGCCGAGTCCCGGACGAAGTAGATCTTGTCCTCGAGCTTGGTGACCTCGAGGCGCTCGGACAGGCCGTGCCCGGAGTCGGTGCGGGGCAGGTAGATGTCGGTCCGACCGAGGAAGACCTCGATCTGGCCCTTCTCGTCCGGCTCACTCTCGAGGCCGTTGAGCAGCACCTTGTACTCGGCGGCGAAGCCCTCCATGTCGAAGTCCACGCCCTCCTGCTGGAAGTCGATGCGGAGCGTGGGAAACACGCCCTGCTGGAGCTGCTGGAGGATGGCCGCGACCCCGCCCCGGAGCTCGCTGTCGGTGAGCTTCGACATGAGCTGGGGGTCCTGCCAGGCCAGCGTGGCGGCCAGGTAGAAGTAGTAGTTGACCGGCGTTTCCCCGATCTGCTCGTAGAACGGCGGCAGGATCTGGTTCTGGTTCTCGGCGGAGCGGCCGATCTGGGCGTAGAGCAGGAACAGCGGCTCGCGCAGCTCGGGGCGGTCCACGAACCAGATCAGCTCGATCATGTCGCGGAGCTCCTGCGCGCGCAGACCCCAGCGGTCCGGCGACATCGCGTTCCACGGGATCGCCGAGACCTGGTCCACGGCCGCGCGCACGCGGGCGATGTTCTCCTCGGGGACCCGCGCCGGCTGCATGGCCGGCACCACCGTGCGATCGCGCACCTTCCGGCCGTTCTGGTAGAGGTCCACCTCGGGGTAGAAGCTGGCGTCGGGCCGGACCACGCGGGAGCGCACCACCCGTTGCAGCACCACGTCGGTGTAGTCGGTGTCCCGATCATACCACCGCAGCACCAGCACCCGTGGCTGCTTCTCCTTCCGGCGCGCTTCGGCGGCCTTCTCGGCGTCGGAGGGCTCCTCTTCGGCCTTGTCCTTCTTGGGGAGCTCAACACCCTCGGGCAGCTTCGGTGCGGTCATCGAGAGGGGGGCGTCGATCGGGAACATCGACCCGGGCATCTCCTGCGCCGAGGCGGGCGCGACGAGGCCCACCACCGCGATCCACAACGCCCACACGCTACCCATCCGACGCTCCGAGTGCGCGGGAGTCTATCAGTTGCAGGAAGTCGTGGTGCCGATCACGGCGCAGGCGTAGCTCCCGCCGGCCTTCACGGTGAAGTTCGAGGCGGGCAGCCCCTTGGGGACGGCCTGGCAGCCGGCGCCCACCGGGACGTTCGGGATGGACACGCGGTTGCCGCTGACCGTCCCGCGCTCGCGGAAGCCGGTGCTGTTGCACACCACCTCCACGGCGGCGGGGACGCTGTCGCCGCTGAAGGAGATGCTCACGGTGCCCGTGGACGCGACCGGCGGGGTGGGCACCGTGGCCACCGGGGTCGTGGTGGTGTTGTTCGACGGGGGGCGCGGCCGGTAGATCGGGGCGACCGGGGTGAGCACCATCGGGTCCGCACTGGGGACCTCCATCGGCGCCGTCTCCACCACCGGGGTGGTGACCGGCACGGGCGTCGGGGTGACGACCTCGCCCTGGTCCCGGTTCTGGATCAGCCAGACGCCGAGCACCGCGAGGACGAAGAGCCCCATCAGGCCGAACACCGCGAGCAGCAGGGCCCAGACCCGCCAGGAGACCACGCGGCTGTCGCCCGAGTCGGGGGCGGCGACGGGGGCGGCGACCGGGCGCGCACCGACGGCGGGGCCGGTGATCAACGAGGGCGCCGGAGCGGCGTCGGCTTCCATGCTGACCGCGGTGGGGGTCGGCGGGGGCCGGGGCCGTTCGGCGCGCGGGGCGCCGGGGAGCGCGAAGAAGGTGGTGGCGGACGCGTCGGCGGGGGAGGGCTTGCCGCCGGTGACCGGCTGGAGCGGCAACATCCCCGTCTCGTTCGGGTTCCTGGCCCCGACCACCCGCGGCTTCGGCGCGCCGGGGGCGCCTTTCACCGAGGGCGGCGGGTCGTCGTCGGTGCGGGAGGAGGGGATCACCATCGGGACCGCACGCGTGCGGCGCACCGGCACCGCGGCGCGGGGTTGATCTTTCGGGCTGGCCGGTTCCGACATCCTCGCTGATCCTACTCGCTGGCCCCGGGCGTGCAAGGGGGTGGGCGAGAAAGGGGGGGGCGCGCGAAGCCCGAGGGGGTGGTCTGCACTGCCGCCCGCCAGTCCCGAGAGAAGTGGGCCTGGTCGGCGTAGCCCAGCTCGAAGGCGAGGTCGGTCAAGGACACCGCGTCCCCGCGTTCGAGGCGGAGGGCCGCCTCCTGCAGGCGGAGACGGCGAAGGACCTGCTTCGGCGTCGCCCCGACATGAACGCGGAACAGCCGCTGTAACGACCGCTCGGAGAGCCCGACCGCCCTCGCGAGCTGGTGCACCTGGGTGATCCCCCGCCGGGCGCGCGCGACCTCGACGGCCGCCACCGCGGCGGCGGTGTCCGGAAGGTGCCGTCGGACCTCGGAGAGCCACTCCAGGAGCCGCACGAAGCTCGCTTCGTCGGCCTCGGCGCGCGGGTCCAGCTCCGCGATCCCCGGCGCTCCGCGGACCACCTGGGCGAGCGGCACGATCCGGTTCGTGAGCGCCGAGGCGTCGTCGAACAACGCCGCCGCCGCCCCCGCCCGTAGCTTGACGCCGCGCACCGTCCCCCGACCGTCCAGGCGACGCGTCCACAGGCGCGTCCAGACGCCGACGACGCGCTCGCTCGGACCCACGCCGTCGCCCCACTCCCACACCAGGTGGATGCAGGGGTCGCCCAACAGGCGCGTCGTGTGGGGCTCCTCCGGCGGGAGGTCCCACCGGCCGACCCACAGCGCCTCCACCACATCCGCGAGCCCGGCCGGCGGCGCGTAGGCGTGCGCTTCGACCCGGGCGCCGCTGGCACGGTCGGAGACGAGGCCGCGCGCACGAGAATTCCCAGTCGGTCGGGTTTCTTCAAGGCGCGCCATCGACCGGAGACTAACCTGCCGACGTTCACCCCAAGGAGCCCATGAACCCCGTCCAGATCCTCGCCTCCACCGACATCCCCGCCTACGAAGGCCCCCACGCCATCCCCGGCATCCGGTTCCGCGCGGCGCGCCAGGCGCTCGGCATCACCGCCTGGGGCATGAACGTGCTCGAGTTGGACCCCGGCTGCGACCAGTACCCCGAGCACGACCACGTCACCGACGGACAGGAGGAGGTCTACGTGCTCCTGTCGGGGGGCGCGACGCTGGTCACCCCCGCGGGCGAGCACCCGCTGCGCGCCGGCGACCTCTGTCGGGTCGCGCCCGAGGTTCGGCGCAAGATCGTCCCCGGCCCGGAAGGCGCCGTGGTGCTCGCCCTGGGCGCGACGCCCGGCGCCGTGTTCGTGCCGACGCTGTAGGACGTCTACGTCACGACATCCTCGCTGATCCTACTTCCCGCGAACCCAGGCGTCGGTGTGCGAGGATCCACGCATGAACCCCGTCTTCGTCTACTCCTTCGTCCACGCGACCGGCGATCCCGAGACGCTCCCGCCCGGCGAGGGGGGAGCGGCGCTGAGCGCGGCCCTCGCGAGTTGGAACACCGGGTCCTGCGTCGCGATGCGCTTCGAGGATGGCGGCGAAGGTGACCTGGGCGCACCCTCCATCAGCGACGATTTGAATGGCGTCTACTGGGACGATCCCGCCGACGAGATCGCCGAAGGCATCAACTCCGTGACCTACTGCGCCAGCGGGCGGGACGACGAACCGCCGACCTCCTGCGACATCGTCCTCAACGACGGTGTGAATTGGCACACCGAGGCCGAGATCGCGGACGGCGACTGCACCGACGGCTACTCGATCCTCGGGACGCTGGTGCGCTCCCTGGGTTGGGCAGCCGACCTCGACCCGTACGCCGGCGGCGCCGTGATGAACGCGCCCACCGGTGTCTGTGAACCCGCCGTACTCCCTGACGAGGCGGATCTGGCCGCCCTTCGGGACCGCTACGGGCCGGCGGTGAGCGTGTCCTGCGACGATCCTGCGAACACCCCCGTCCCGCTCTCGGTGACCTGCACGGCGACCCACGCCAACGGCGCAACGAGCGAGGTGGCGTGGACCGCCGGCGCCCAGACCGCCCAGGGTGACAGCGCTACGTTCCTGTTCGAGGAGGGCGGGGTGGTCACGGTGTCCGCCTGTACGACGTACAACTACTGTGGGGACGAGCTGGTCTGCGGATCGACGGACCTCCACCTCGCCGATCTCTCCTCGGTGCGTCCGGAAGAGAACGAGGCGTCAGTCGACGGCTCCTGCGCCTGCGCCGCGACCGGGGGCGCTCACCCGTGGCTGCTGCTCGGCGCACTCGCAATCGTGCTGGCCCGACGACGCCGTGCCCACGCGCCGAGACCGAGCAG
>JAYVAS010000760.1:0-3854 GCA_043750895.1 Pseudomonadota bacterium | reverse complement strand
CCCTCCCCGAGCACCGCCGACGACGACAGCCCTTCCCGACGCTGGGTGACCTCCCCACCACCGTGTACCCGAGGGTATCCACGAGCCGCCCCAGCTCGGCCATGGACGCCGCGTGCTCCGCCGCGTCCACCCCCGGCAGCTGCACCCCGACCAGCACCGCTCGTTCCCGCTCGACTGTCACCCGACCTCCACGCCTCCGTCTCTATCCGAAACGGGGAAGGGGCCGCGCCGGCCACGCAGCGCACCGACGTCAGACCCGACGATGCCCGCGCTACATTCCGGGCCGATGCTCTCGGCGATCCTCCTCCTCGGCTGCCCCACTCCCCCTCCGGAAACGAAGACGGAGCCCCTCCCCGACCCGGTCTGCGCCGAAGGGGCCTTCTTCGACGGAACGAGCTGCGTCGCCGAGGCCTGCGGCACCGCCCCCTACGGGGACGCGACCGGAGACGTCTATGTAGACGCAGCGGCCGCTCCCGACGGCGACGGCTCCGCCGAGCGTCCCTTCCTCACCTTCGCGGAGGCCCTCGCGGCCGCACCCGACGGCACCATCGTGCTGGCCGCGGGGCGCTACGAGGGGAGCTACGACCTGACCGGCGACAACAAGGGCATCTCCGTCCTCGGACGCTGCGCCGACCTCGTGCTCCTCGACGCCGCCGGCGCCGCCGACGTGTTTCGAACCACCGGCCGCGCCAGCGCCGCCTTCTCCCTGGCCGGCCTGAGCTTCTCCGGCGCCACCGAGGCGCCGCTCTACATGCTCGGCGGCGAGGTCACCGCCCGCGACCTCGTGCTCAACGGCGGGCGCGCCGCCATCTACATGAGCGGCGACGACGCGGCGCTCGTGCTCTCGAACAGCACCCTGTCCGGGAGCCCCACCGCCGAGAGCGAGGGCCTCTGGGTCGAGACCGGCGCCACCGCCACCCTGGCCGACGTCACCATCAGCCAGACCACCTCGGCGGCCCTGGACGTCAGCGTCGACGCGACCGTCACCGGGACCGGCGTCACCATCCACGGGGTGAGCGGCGTCGACGGCTACGGGTTCGGGATCTACGCCGTCTCCGGCGCGATGGTCGACCTCACCGACGTCGAGATCATGGACACCAGCGGCGTGGCCGTGTTCGCCTACAGCGACCGCACGATGGTCACGCTGACCGACGCGCGGGTCGGGTCGGTAGCCCCCAGCGAGGACGGCGGCGTCGGCCTGTGGGCGCAGGACGGGGGCACCATCACCGCGCGGGACACCACCGTCCAGGACACCTCCCAGTGGGGGGTCACCGCGATCCACGATGGCCACCTGGTGCTGGAGGACGTGCTCGTCACCCGGGTGGCCGCCGAAGGGGGCACGCGTGACGCCGGGGTCGCAGTTGCCGACGAGGGCACGCTCCAGTTCGACGGGCTGGTGATCGACTCCGTCAGCTACATCGGGATCGCCTCCGCGCTCGGCACCGTGGACGGCACCGACCTGACGGTGTCCAACCTCGCCCCGATCGACGGCGGAATCGCGGCCGGGATCCTGGCCGCCTCGGAGAGCGTGGTCGACCTGCGGGAGGTCACGCTGGACGGGAGCTGGTCCTCGGCGGTCGCGGCCTACGACGCCAGCACCGTCGTCGAGATCCAGGGCCTCGTCGCCGGAGGCCCGTACGGGGAGAGCGGGCTCTCGGCGGACCTCGGCGGGCACCTCGCCTGCACCGACTGTGTGTTTGACGGCGTCCAGGTGCTGGCGTCCGCCGAGCGGGAGGGAAGTCGGGTCGACCTCGAAGGGCTCGAAGTCGGGAGCGTCGAGAGCGGCCTGGACGCCCGCACCGGAGGCACGGTGACCATGTCCGACGCCACCTTCAACCGACTCACTGGTTGGGGGGCGGTCGCCGACGGAGTCGGAAGCGTGGTCGACATCTCGGGGTGGAGCGTCTTCGGGGACAGCAACGACGAGGCGGTCGCGGCCATCGCGTTGAGCGGCGGTCTGGTCCGAATCGAGGGCTCCGAGCTGCACCAGACCGGCGTCGTCGCGGTGGCGGCGCAGCTTCAGGGTGCCCGCGTCGAGCTGACGGACACCCAGATCGGCGCCGAGGGCGAGTGGATGCGCGGCGGGGTCCAGATCGTCATCGACGCCACGGCATCGCTGTCCGGCGTCTCGTTCACCGACGTCGCCGACCTCGCCGTCCTGGTGAGCGACCCGGGCGCATCGGTGGAGATGGACGCCGTCACCGTCACCAACGTGCGCCGGACGGCCGACTATGCCATCGGGTCGGGGGTGGTGGTGCAGGTCGGCGCCGCCGCCACCATGACCGGGCTCGTCACCGAGCACACCGACGGCCCCGGGCTCCTGGTCTCGACCGGCGCCGAGGCCACGTGCGACGCCTGCCAGTTCGACTCGGCCGGATTCGCCGGTGTCACGCTCGCCGGCGCGCGGCTCGCGCTGTCCGACGTCGCCATCGGGCCGAGCCGGAGTGACCCGCAGGCGGGCGGAGGGGTCGGCATCCACGCCGGACCGTCCGGAGAGGTGGTCCCGGAGCTCACGCTGGTGGGCGGCGAGGTGGAGGCCGGGCCCTACGGCGGGCTCTGGCTGATCGGCGACGGCGCCTGGACCGTGGACGGTGCCACTCTTCACGGCGGCCCCGGGGTGCGCGTCGGGGAGTCGTTGGTGGTCCACGGCAACGCCATCTACGCCCAGGGCGCGCGCGCGTGGGATGGCACGCGCGGACTGCGGGTCGCGGACGCGACGCTCCGTGACGCGCGGGTGGCCGTCCTCCTCGACGACGCGACCGGCTCGTTCGACAACATCGCCTGGGTGGACAACACCCTGGACCTTCAACAACAGGCCTGCGATGACGACCCGGCGGCCCTGCCCCCCTCGGCCGCGCCGACCGCGCGGATCTGCCCCCTCTACGATGATGTCACGGTCGAGCTCCGGTGGTCCTTCGGCATCGTCGGAACCGAAGTCGGCACCGAGTGACCTTCTCGCCCGGATTGCGCGGCCGACCGCGCGCCGTTCAGTGAGCCACGTTACTCCCCGACGTTGAGGTCCGATGGACACTCGTTGGATTGGTAGCGCGCACCGACCGATGCATGTGGCCATCGTCGGCACGGGTCCGTCCGGCTTCTACGCCCTCCAGGCGATGAGCCGGGCGACGGACATGCACTTCCGCGTCGACCTGTACGACCGTCTGCCCACACCGTTCGGACTGGTGCGCGGCGGCATCGCCCCTGACCACCCCCAGGTCAAGGCCGTCTCGAAGGTCTACGACCGGCTGGCCCGCCTCCCCTACGTGCGGTTCTGTGGCGGCGTGCGCATCGGCACCGACATCGACGCCATCGATCTGGCGCTCTACTACGACGCCGTGATCTGGGCGGTCGGGTGCGAGAGCGAACGGCGGCTCGGCATCCCGGGAGAGGACCTCCTCGGGGTCCACAGCGCCACCGAGTTCGTGTTCTGGTACAACGGGCACCCGGAGTTCCGCGAACGGAACTTCGACCTGGCTGGCGCCCGACGCGCCGTGGTCATCGGGAACGGCAACGTCGCCGTGGACGTGGCGCGCATCCTCGCGCGCGACCCCTCCGAGCTCGCCACCACCGACATCGCCTCCCACGCGCTGGACGTGTTGCGGACCTCCGCCCTCACCGAGATCTCCCTCCTCGGTCGCCGCGGGCCGGCCCAGGCCGCGTTCACCGCGCCGGAGCTACGGGAGCTGGCCGAGCTGACCAGCGCCGACCTCACGGTCGAGGCCAACCGCGAGGATCTGACCCCGTCGGGGGACAAACGTCTCGACATGCTCAGGGCGGTGGCGGAGCGTCCCCGTCGCCCGGCACCCCGGACCGTGCGGATGCGGTTCTGCGTCTCGCCGGTGGCCATCCTCGGA
>JAYVAS010000759.1:0-2950 GCA_043750895.1 Pseudomonadota bacterium | reverse complement strand
GGACAACTGCGCGGTGGAGCCGGTGTTGGCGACAAAGAGGCCAGGGCGGACGAGCTGCTTGCTGGCGGTCGTGGCGGACACGTCGAAGAACGCGGTGGTGGTGACCACGTTCGTCGTGGTCGCCGTCTGGCCGGCGGGCTCGGTCGCCGTGTCGGGCGATTGATCGGAGTTCGCGGTCTGCACGCCCTGGGTGATCGAGATACCCGACGGCGCGCCGACCGTCTCCCAGACGATCCGGGACTTCTTGACGTCCCCGCCGTCAACGTAGCCCATCAGCGGGTTGAAGTTCTTGGCGCTCGCGGTGGTGGTGGAGACGACGGTGGTGAACGAAAACGGAATCCGACGCATGGAGCTGCTCCCTAGATGTGAACCCCGGAGCGTGAACCCCGGAGCGTGAACCCCGGAGCGTGAACCCCGGAGCAATCAAAGTGTAGCTGTCCTCTCGGATACTGTCTACCCCTTTCAGGACGTTTTCGCGTCAGGTGGGCCGAAGGTGGTTGCGTCAAGACAGACGCATAGTCAAGGAACGGGATCCTCCCGGCCACGCTCACTCCCTACCGACGCGATTGAGCGGCCGATCTCGGCTTTGGACAGGGCCGGGTTGTTCCAGATCTCGATCCCAACCAATCGAGCGTAGTCTTGAACCGACCGGGCCGGCAGGAGAGGAGCGAGCGTGATCCCCTGTCACCGCGGTCATCGGGGACAGGCCGGTGAGGTCCGTCAGGGTCCAGCCCCCCGCTCCCACCGGCTGAAGCTGACCAGTTGTTTCACCCGCACCGGCCGCTTCGTCGGGAGCGGGAGCACCCAGTCCCGGCTGCGAAGCTGGAGACACACCCGCACCTCGTCGGGGACCGCCTCGACCACGGAGAGCTCCCCCACGCGCCCGTCGCTCCCAATCAGGTACGACACCGTGTAGTCCACCTTCGTCGCGCCCATCGTCTCGTAGACGGGCAACCAGCACACCCCGGCCCCCGACGCCTGCCACTGGGCGGGAAACGCCGCCGCGTAGCCGTCCGCGTCGTACCAGCCCGGCAGGGTCGGCGCAGCGAAGCGGACGGCCACCTCGGCCCGCAGGGTGCCGTCCTGCATCGCGTCCGCGCGGGGGTCGTCGGCCCACGCCAGGGCCACGAGCAGCGGGATCATGGCCCCGAGTCGCCGTCCGTGGTGGGACGGGTCCCCATCCAGGTCCGCACCCGGCCAGGCAGGCCGTCGACCCGGGTCAAGAAGCGGCTCCGCGCGGAGTCCACTTCGGAGGTGCTGAAGGGCTTGCTGGGATCGTCCGTCATCGCCTGGTCGGTGAGGATCATCAGGTCGTCCGCCATCGCGTGGGCATCCCAGGACTCCCAGGTGGTCAGCGCGCCGTCGACCGTGTCCCAGAGCTGCGCGGCGCACTCGGGATCGTGCAGGCACTGCACCCCGACGTTCCCGCGCAGCCGGTCCCAGTCGATGGCGGTGTCGAAGCTGTTCCCGAGCGCCTGATTGGTCCAGACATACCGGCCGTCGGAGGGGAGCCGGTAGAGGTTGAACTCGTCCGTCTCGTAGGGGTAGCCGTCGTCGCAGCCCAGCACGAGCGACCACGCCCAGAACTCCAGGTACTGGTCGACGTCCATCACGGTGGGGGCGACCTCCGAGAAGTCCGCGTCCCGGCCGTTGAGGATGGCCTCGGCGTTGGCCAGCGCCTGGGTGTCGCCGTCACCGGCCACGAGCTCGAAGCGCTGGACGCCGTTCTCGGTGAGGTCGGCCGAGTCCCCGGCCTCCCAGAAGTCTCCGCCGGCGTCCGTCGCCCAATGGCGGTCGGCGAAACGATCGTCCTGCACCTCGATGTTCGCGTAGAGGCCGACGTAGGCGTCGTTGAGCCAGACCTTGGCGAAGTTGGCGCTGGGGCCGACCAGACCGGCGCTGCGCCACGCCATGTGGGCCAGGACCGCGTGGACCTGGGTGGCGTCGTCGTCCATCCCGTCGAGCACGAGGCGCTCGAGGGTGCCGTAGCGCTCGCCGCCGAACTCGGTGAACTTGACCCGGAAGGAGGGCTTGGTGTCCAGGGTGCCTTCACCCCGGAGGCGGATCCCGACGTCGTCGAGGGTCACCTTGCCGTGGCGGAGGCTCCCCGAGACGAAGGTGCCGGGGTCCACCGCGAGCGCCGCCAGTCCCTCCGCGGACACGGTGAGGTACACGTCCTGCACCACCGTCGGGTCGTAGAGGGCCGCGTACGCGGCCTCCGCGACGGGATCGGTGTCGGGCCCCGTGTCGGTGACGGTGTCGGTGTCGGTGATGTGGGTGACACCGGTGTCCACGGTGTCGACCGTGTCGACGGTGTCGGCGGTGTCCTCCGGCTTCGGATCGGCACCGGTGCAGGCGACAAAGGAGAGGAGGAGCAGCATCCCCCCCAGCATAGCGCGCGTTATCGAGATCGGATGCGCGCCCTTGTCGCTGCGGAGGCCCTCTCCGTCGCCCTCTTCCTCGGTACCGCCGTCTGGGCCGTCTGGGACGTCGCACCCCCCCTGCCGAGCATCGACGTCGCCGCCCTCGCCACCGGCCCCGCCGAAGAGCGTTGGATGGGCATCTTCATGGAGGATCAGCACATCGGCTACGCCATGGCCCGAGACGCCCCCACCGCGGACGGCGGGCGGGTCTACGAGGAGCGGTCCAGCGTGCGGATCAACGCGATGGGCAACGTGCAGGACGTGTTGACCGCGGGAACGGCGCTCGTCGGCCCGGACGGGGTGCTGCGCAGCTTCGACTTCGTGCTGTCGTCGCCGGTCAAGGTCTTCGCCCGCGGCGAGCTCCACGGGCTGCGCCTGCTCCTGGAGATCACCCAGGGCGGGTCGACCCAGAACATCGACCTGGCCGTCAAAGAGCCACCCACCCTGGCCATGACCCTCCCGGCGCTGCTGGAGGGGCGCCTGACGCCGGGCGCCGCGTTCAGCGTGCCCTACTTCAACCCCCTCAC
>JAYVAS010000758.1:0-2263 GCA_043750895.1 Pseudomonadota bacterium | reverse complement strand
TCAAGTACTTCGACGACAGCTACAACTACTACGGCTCTGACGACTCGGTGCACTTCGACGCCACCAGCGCGCAGGACACGTGGACCTTGTTGAGCACGTCGGGCACCGTTCCGGCCGGCGCCACCAAGGTGCAGGCGGCGATCGAGTACTGGCAGTGTGCCGGTGACACCAGCGGCGCCTGTTGGGACGGCTACGGCGCGGTCTACTACGACGGTCTGGTGCTGGAGTGAGCCCGGGCGCCCGCTTCCGCCCGTGGTTGCGGGCGCTGGTGCTCGTTGCTGCCGCCTCCCTCCCCGTGGGGGAGGCGGAAGCCGCGACGCGGGTGGTGAACGACACGACCGGATCCGTCCTCGAGGTGGACGGTCAGCCCTTCATGGTCCGTGGCATGAACTGGGGGTACGGGCCGATTGGCACCAACTACCGGTACAGCCTCTGGATCCAGTCCGACGACTTCGTGATCGGGGTGCTTCGGCGGGAAATGCCGATGCTCAAGGCGATGGGCGTGAATGCCATCCGGCAGTACGACGACATCCCGCCCCGTTGGGTGCAGTGGATCTACGAGAACTACGGCATCCGTACCATGATCAACCCGTTGTTCGGGCGATACGGACTCACGATCGACGGGCGCTGGGTTCCCAACATCGACTACGCGAACCCGGCCCACCGAAAGGCGATCCACGACTACACCCTGGCCTCGGTGGCCAAATTCAAGGACACCCCCGGGGTGCTGTTGTGGTTGCTCGGCAACGAGAACAACTACGGTCTGGTGTGGACGGGCTCGGAGATCGGTCAGCTTCCCCAGGGTGAGCGCGAAACGGAGCGCGCCCGCTTCCTCTACTCGCTGTTCGGCGAGGTGGTGGACGCCATCCACGCGGTGGACACCGCCCATCCGGTGGCGATCGCCAACGGGGATGCCCAGTACATCGGGCTGATCAAGAGCGAGGTCCCCAACCTCGACATCTTCGGCACCAACGTGTACCGGGGTGCATCCGCGCGGGACCTCTACCAGGTGGTCCGGGACACCCTCGGCGTCCCGGTCCTGTACACGGAGTTCGGCGCGGACGCGTTCAACGCCCGTACGAACCAGGAGGACAGCCTCACCCAGGCCCGGTACCTGCTCGCCCAGTGGCAGGAGGTGTACCAGCAGGCACGCGGCCAGGGGCAGGTGGGCAATGCCATCGGCGGCTTCGTGTTCCAGTGGGACGATGGCTGGTGGAAGTTCAAGCAGGAAGAGAACCTCGACGTCCACGACACCAACGCCAGTTGGGGCACCGGCGCCTACGTCGAGGATTGGGTCGACGGCCAGAACAACATGAACGAGGAGTGGTTCGGGATCTGTGCCAAGGGCCCCCCCGACGCGCAGGGCAACTACCGCCTCTACCCGCGGCCGGCCTACTACGCGCTGCAGGCGGTGTGGCCGCAGGACCCCTACGATCCCGCGGTCGACGCCGCGGACATCGTCAGGAACTTCAGCGCGGTCGATCCCGGCGCGTACCTGCCCCTGTACGAGACGACCGCCGCATCGGGTGAGGTCGCGCGCCTGTCGATGGCCTACGTCCGGGATCTGCGCCTGGACGTCTGGACCGTCACCAGCCAGGACACCCGTTCTGAAGTGGCGCCCAGCTTCGACCACACCGAGTCCGCGACCGTCGACGTCGGCCTCCGGCCGCTCACCGGGCTCGACGCGCACGTCGCCGTCAACGTGCTCGGGAACGTCGCCACCAACCTGCTGGACGAGATTACCTACGAGACCCGGGGCCGCGATCTCGTCGAGGCCGGTCCCGACGGAGAGGACCTCTCGGGGACCGAGCGCGTCCGCCTGTACCAGGCCGCCGTCGCGTGGGACACCCGCTTCTTCGAGCTCGATCTCTACCATCGGGTCGGTCACTTCCACTGGGGCTACCAGGGTGACACCTTCGGGCTCTACCGGGAGGCCTACTACGGCGACGCCATCGACATCTACGACGCCGAGGCGCCGTCGGGCATCGAGATCCACGGGAAGCAGGCCTTCGACGGGTGGGCCTTCGCCTTCGGCCCCCAGGTCTACTGGGGTGCCAACCCGACGGTGATGGGCAAGTACCGGTTCGCGACCGGCCCGCTCACCTGGACGCTCATGCACCAGGAGGACATCGCGGCCCAGGCGCAGGTGACGTCCAGCCGCGCGATTCCCCAGCAGGTGGGTCGGAAGAGCACCGTGTCGCTCGAGAGCGGCACCGGCCCCTGGAAGTTCACGGCGGGCGGCATCTTCGCCGGGACCGAGCAG
>JAYVAS010000757.1:0-11033 GCA_043750895.1 Pseudomonadota bacterium | reverse complement strand
AGGGAGCATGTCCGCCGACATGTGACCGACGAGGGACGCCGGGATCGGGGATGCAGCGGCGGCCGAATGCAACGTTTATTGACGGACAGGCCCTAAGGGACGGCCACGCTCATCCGCATCATCTGGGCCACGTAGTAGAGCGCGCAGTCGGTGGTCCCCTCGCTGTCCGGGTCGATCTCCCCGCTGCCGTCCAGGTCCTCCCCCACCAGCGCGCTGCCGAGGTAGGCGATGGCGTCGCCCAGGGCGGCGTCGCAGGTCGACTCGGCGCCGCAGGCGGTACCGACCAGGGCGGACTGCACGGCGTCCTCGGTGTTGCTCTCGGCGCGCTGTACGCAGTCGTAGGCGCCGTTGGCGAACTCCTTGATGGGGTCGTTGGGATCGACCCCGCTGCTCACCGTCGTGAGGTCGGCGAGGATCAGGGTGACGTAGCCGGCGTCCCCCAGCAACGGGAAGCTCCCGTCGATCCCGGCCGTACTCCCGTCGTTGTCGAAGTCGTCAGCGGTGTCGGCGATCGCGTTTGCGAGGGCTTCTGCGTAGGCCTGGCCCTCCTCGACCTCCACGGTCTCGGCGGCGGCCGCCTCGGCCCACTGGATGTACTCCGAGGTCTGGGTCTTCAGCGACCGGAGGGTGCCCTCCCCGTCTCGGGTGGATGCGTCGGCCAGCACGAGATCGGTGACCACCGCGAGCAGCGACGGATCGACCTGCCCGTGCCACAGCGGGGTGCCGGTCGCGGTGCCGTCGGGGGACGCCCACGCGTCGAAGGTGTCGAAGCCGGCGGTGAGCGCGTTCACGCCGGTTTCCCCGGCGAAGTGGACCTCCCCGTTCACACAGGCGATCTCGCCGAGCGCCACGCCGTTGGAGCCGCCCTGGGACAGCCAGCCGTAGTAGCCGGTGCCCTCCTCGGGCTCCACACACCGCGTCAATTCCACCGAGAGGACCGAGTTGGCGTCGACACCGTCCGAGAAGTACGCGTACCCTTCCCCGGCCGGACGCCAATTGCTGCCTCCTCCGCCCCCGCCGCTGTCGTCCGCATCCCCCGCGCCTGAATCGTCCTTCCCCGACCCACCCCCGTTACAGGCCCCCAGCAGCATGAACCCGGTGACCAACCAGCGAAACGCCATGAGCGGAGACTCCTTCCGATTGGAGTCTACCCCACGACGCGATGCGTCGGCGGTGCTTCGGATGGTGCTCTACTACGACATCTTCCGCCACCCGCTCACGATCGCCGAGCTGAGCCGCCTGGTCGGCGCGCCGGCGGACGCCGCGGTGGACGATCTCGTGGCCGCGGGCGCGGTGGACCGCGAAGGCAACTACGTGTGCCGCCCGGGTCAACGGAGCCACGTGGAAGGGCGGAAGGCGCGGGCCCGCGAGGCCGAGCGGCTGTGGGTGGACGCCCAGGTCGCCGCGGCGGCCCTGGCCCGGTTCCCCTACGTGCGCGGGGTGATGGTCACGGGCGGGCTCTCCAAACAGAGCGCGCAGGCGGGCGGGGATGTCGACTTCCTGCTGCTGATCGAGCCCGGCTGGGTCTGGACCACGAAGTCCAGCCTCCAGATGCTGCGCCGCACGCTGCCCGAGCGCACCCGAAACCTGTTCTGCACCAACTACCTGCTCGACACCGACCACCTCCTCGTCGACGACCGCAACCGCTTCACGGCGATGGAGCTGGCCACCGCCGTGCCCCTTTACGGCCCCGAGCGCTGCACGGCCTTTCTCGAGGCCAACGCCTGGGCCGAGGCCTACATCCCGGGCTACCGCTGGAACGTCGAGCGCGCCCGCCATGCCCGCTCCCTCCACTCCGCGTCGTGGGCCGAGCGCATCATCCGACCCCTGCGCGCGTTGGCCGAGGGCCCCTCGATGCGCGTGTGGAGCGGGTTCTGGGACCGGAAGTACCACTGGCTGCCCGAGGCCACCCGCCGCCAGCGCTTCAAGCGCCGCCCCGAGATCGCGACCAACCACCTCCACGACTTCCAAGACTACGTCCTCCGCGAGTACCAGGAACGCTGCGTCGCCGCGGGCGTCGACCCGGAATGAACCCCAAGGTCGCCATGGTCGGGCTCCGCGCCCCCTGGGGAACCGAGGGGGGGGTGGAGGCGTCGGTCGCCGAGCTCGCGCCGCGCCTCGTGCGCCGGGGCGTGGACGTCACCGTCTACTGCCGCGCCCGCTACAACGTCCACGGGAACGCGATGCGCGAGGGGGTGCGGCTCCGGGACAGTCCCACCCTGTACGGCCGCACCGCCGAGGCCTTCGTCCACACCGCTCTCGCCGTCCCTCGCGCCTGCCTCCACCACGACCTGATCCACCTGCACGCCTGCGGGCCGGCGGTGTTCACCGGCCTCGCCGCCGGTCTCGGCCGTAAGGTCGTCGTGACCCTGCACGGCATGGACTGGACCCGCCAGAAGTGGGGGCGGGTGGCGCGAACCGTGCTCCGCGCGGGGGCCGCCGAGGCGGGACGCCGGGCCGACGCGGTGATCACCGTGTCGGAGGAGCTCGCGCAGTGGGTGGCTGCCAGCTACCCCGCGCCGGTGCACCACATCCCCAACGGGGTCAACGCGCACGAGTCGGTCCAGTGGGATCCGACCATCTTTCCCATGCTGCGCCCCGGCGGCTACGTGCTCTTTCTGGGTCGCCTGGTGCCCGAGAAGGACCTCGAGACCCTCGTGCGCGCCGCCGCCCGCACCCGGTCCACCCTGAAGGTGGTCATCACCGGCGGCGCCACCTACGCCGACGCCTACCAGACCCTGCTACGCACCGGCGCACCCGACAACGTGGTCTTCACCGGCCCCCGATACGGGCTGGAGAAGCGGATGTTGCTGACCCACGCCCGCGGCTTCGCCCTCCCCAGCCGGGTCGAGGGGCTCCCCATCGCATTGTTGGAGGCGATGGCGGCCGGTCTCCCGACGGTGGTCTCCAACATCCGCCCCAACCTCGAGGTGCTGGGCAGCGTCGCGGGGTGGCGCCTGGACTGCGGGGACGTCGCCGCGTGGGCACGCGCGCTCGAAGAGCTCGACGACGCCGAGCCGAGACTGCTGGAGCGCATAGGCGTCACGAGCAGGGAGCGGGTCGCCGGCACCTTCGGGTGGGACCCGGTGGCCGACCGCACCCGGGCGGTCTACGCGGCGGTGCTCGGCGCGGCGAACACGGCTTCCCCCGCGGAGCGGACCGAGGCACGTGCCAGCTCCTGAACCGCGCCGGGTGGACACCGTGCTGGTCGCCCTGCTGCTGGTGGCCCTCCCGCTGGGTACGGCGCCGATGGAGGTCGCGACCGGCCTCTGTGTGGCCGGCGCGCTCGCCTCGCCCCACCGCCGCGCGGCCTTGACGCACCCGTTCGTGATCCCGGCCGTCGCCCTCGGCGGGGTGTGGGTGGCGATGATCGCGGCCTCCGGGGACGTCCGCGAAGGCTTCGGTCACGTGTGGCCCATGGCGCCCCTGTTCGCCCTACCGGCGTTGCGTCCCGACCCGCGGG
This sequence comes from Pseudomonadota bacterium, assembly GCA_043750895.1. Taxonomy (GTDB): domain Bacteria; phylum Myxococcota_A; class UBA796; order UBA796; family SXON01; genus JAYVAS01. The sequence goes on along the minus strand of JAYVAS010000757.1, from coordinate 7,570 downwards.
TGCGTGACCTGGGCCTCGTCGCGGCCGCCTTGGCCGCGGCCTGGGCGGTCGCGCAGGCCGCCACCGGAGCCGAGGGGCACGGCGGATTCTCCCACCACCTCTCCCTCGCCTACGCCCTGCTTCCGCCGCTGGGCTACGCCGTCGCCGCACGCCGCCACTGGATCGCGGGGGTGCTCGCCCTCGGGGTGGCCGCGACGGGGAGCGCGGGGGCGATGCCGGCGGTCGCCACCACCGTCGCCGCCGCGCTGCTCGGCGGGAGCCTCGTGGCCTGGCTGGCCGGGGCCGCCGCGACGGTCGGGCTGCTCCTGATCGCGAGCCCGGGCGAGATCAGCCAGCGGGCGGTGCTCTGGACCGGCGGGCTCACGCTCCTCGGGCATCCGACCGGCCCCGGCGCGTACCCCGAGGCGTCCGCCCCCGTCTACGAGCGCCTCCAGCCCGGGTTCTGGTTTCCCAACCACGCCCACGACAGCTACGTCCAGTTGCTGGCCGTGCTGGGCCCGGCCGGACTGGCGGCGTTTTCGTGGCTGATCACGACCGCGCTCCGCCTCGGCGAGCGGGGTGCGACCGCCGGCCTGGCGGGCGTGCTGGTGGGCGCGCTCACCCAGGACACCTTCGGGGACCTGGAGGTTTCTCGCGCGTGTTGGACCTGGCTGGCGCTCGGCGCAGTCCAATCCCTGGAGGCAAGGTCTCGATGATGTGGCTCTGTTGGTTTCTGGCCCAGGCGGCACGCGCCGAGGACGGCGTCGACGTCGTCCCCGCCGACGCGGCGGTGCCCTCCTGGTCGGTGGTGGGCTCTACCCCGCCCCTCTTCGATCTCGACCGAACCATCGACGAGGCCATACGCCTTCGTCAGTCCGGCGATCTGCTCGGCGCCACCGCGCTGCTCGACGGCCTGGGCGGACTCGTCCCCCCCGACCGAATGGGCTGGTGGCTCTACCAGCGGGGGATCTGCGCGGAGCTGCAATGGAACTTCGCCGAGGCCCGGAGCCGCTACGAAGACGCGGTGGCGCGCGACGGGGACCACGTCGCCGACGCGCGGTTCCGCCTCGCGCTGGTGCTGGAGGACCTCGGCGACCCCGACGGCGCCCTCGCCCAGATCCGCGCCCTCTCGAAGCTGCGCGGGATCGACCCGGACGACGTCCTCACCTTGGACCTCCAGGCGGGCATCTCCGCCATGAACACCGGCCGCACCCGGCGCGGCCGGGCCCAGATCACCGAGGCCCTCGGACGTGCCGAGGGGACGGACGGGGAGACCTGGATTCGTGCCAAAGCGCGCTACACCCTCGCCGCCCAGCTCCTCACCGAAGCCGATGCGCTCGCGCTCACCGGCGGTGAGCGCGGGGTGGTCAAGCGCCTGAAGCGCCGAATCGCCACCATCCAGACCGCCGAGGCGGAGATCACCGCCCTCGTCCGCCTCGCCGAGCCCGAGTGGATCGTCGCCAGCATGACCCGACTCGGGGACAGCTGGCAGCGGCTCGGGGACGACCTGGCGGTCGCGCCGCCACCTGCCCGACTCACCGCCGCCGAGGCGCAGATCTACCGGACATCCCTGACACCGTACGCCGAGAACGCCCGCACCAAGGCCTTCCACTATTGGGACGCCGGGATCGAGCTGGCGAGCCGCGTCGGCTTCGAGAGCCCCAAAGTAGGCGCGTTGAAAGAGCGACGGGACGCCACCGGACGCTGAAGAGGTGCATACTGCCCACGTGAACTTCTTGTCATGACGCGTCACCAGGATCGCGTTAGCGCCCCCGTTGCACCGTGGAGACCACATGCGTCGCGCCCTACCAATCGCCGGAATTACACTTGTAACCGGCGCTTTTTCGCTACCAGCCTACGCAGCGTGTCCCTCGAGCGAGACCATCCTCTCCGAGCTGACCTGCTCCTCCACCGTGACCTCGCGGATCAGCTACACCGGGTCGTCCGACCTCGGCGGCACCTCGCGAACCGCGGTCTACAGCTGCGGCAGCCCCTACTCGGGCCTCCCGCAGACGGAGCCGGAGGACGTCTACTCCTTCACCTGCCAACGCAGCGGCAGCGTCACGCTGGACATCAGCGGCCTCGACTGCGACCTCGACATCTACATCCTGGACAGCTCGTGCGACCCCTACTCGGGGTGTGAGCAGGGCTCGACCGCCGCGTCCTACACCACGGACTCGGTCACCTTCACCTGCACCGCTGGCTCTGACTACTACGTGGTCATCGAGGGCTACGGGTTCGGCTCCACGGTCTCCGGCACCGGCGCCTGCCGCGGCGCCTCGGAAGGTGACTACACCCTCTCCTTCGACGTCTCCGCCGGCACCGGCTGCAGCGAGGACTGCGACAACGGGGTGGACGACGACTTCGACGGCGACATCGACTGCGCTGACGCCGACTGCGCCAGCGAGCCCCTCTGCAACTGCGACGAGGACGCCGACGGCTACGACAACGCCGGCTGCGGCGGCTCGGACTGCAACGACACCGACGCGTCCATCAACCCGGGCGCCACCGAGTACTGCGACGGCGTGGACGAGGACTGCGACGGCTCCATCGACGAAGGCGCGGTGGACGCCTCCACCTACTACCGTGACGCCGACTCCGACGGCTACGGCAACCCCGACGTCACCTCCCGCTCGTGCAGCACCCCCACCGGGTACGTCAGCAACAGCGCCGATTGTTACGACGGCGACGCCTCGGCGCACCCCAGCGGCACCGAAGCGGCCGACGGCGTCGATGACGACTGCGACGGCACGGTCGACGAGGGCACCAACGCCTACGACGACGACGGCGACGGCTACGCCGAGACCGGCGGCGACTGCGACGACGCGGACACCTCCGCCAGCCCGGCCGTGCTCGAGAGCTGCAACGGGCTCGATGACGACTGCGACGGTACGGTCGACGAGACCACCGACTGCTACGACGACGACGGCGACGGCCTCAGCGAGTCCGAAGGCGACTGCAACGACAACGACGACGACATCGCGCCCACCGAGCCCGAGATCGACGGCAACCTCATCGACGACGACTGCGACGGCATCATCGACGACGGCGAGTTCGACCCCGACGGCGACGGCTACACCGACGACGGTGGCGACTGCGACGACCGGGACGCCTCCGCGCACCCCGGCGCCGAGGAGACCGCCGACGGCATCGACAACGACTGCGACGGCACGGTCGACGAGGGCACCGCCGCGTACGACGACGATCGCGACGGCGAAACCGAGAACGAAGGCGACTGCAACGACGCCGACTCGGGCGTACACACCGACGCCGACGAGGCCGCCAACGGGATCGACGACGACTGCGACGGGTCCGTGGACGAGGGCAGCACCGCCACTGACGACGACGGCGACGGGCTCTCGGAGGACGCTGGCGACTGCGACGACGAGAACGAGGACGTCAACCCCGCCGGCAGCGAGACCACCAACGGCGTGGACGACGACTGCGACGGCGTGATCGACGAGACCACCGACGACGAAGACCTCGACGGCTACACCGCCGCCGACGGCGACTGCAACGACAACGACGGCTGGACCAACCCCGCGCGGCCCGAAGACTGCGACGGTGTGGACAACAACTGCAACGGTGAAGTCGACGAAGGCGACTGCGCGGAGGTCATCTCCGGCGCGAAGCAGGACGATTGCGGGTGCTCCACCGGCGGCTCCACCGCCGGCTTCGGCATCGCCCTCGGCCTCGCCGCCCTCGCCCTCTCCCGCCGGAAGGCCAAGTGATGCGCACCCTCCTCTTCGCCCTCGTGCTCGCGGGCTGCAACCAGGACATCTCGGTCGACAAGGTCCAGCCCCGGCTGGAGGTCACCCCCGACCCGTCCGATGTCGGGGACGTGCTCGTCGGCGACACCGACCAGGCCACGCTGACGCTCACCCGCGTCAGCGGCGGCGACGTCGAGATCCGGAGCGTCACCGTCGAGAACACCAGCGGCGAGTTCTTCAGTTGGGACGGGACCATCCCCGACGTCCTCACCGACGCCGCGGGAACCCTGGTGATCGACTACGCGCCCACCGAGATCGGGTGGCACGAAGCCAACATCACCATCACCTACAACAACGAGAACGAGCCCTCGATCGAGGTCGGCGTGCGTGGCCACGCCGTCATGGGCGCGGCCCGGCTGTATCCGTCCCTGCTCGACTTCGGGAACGTCCCGGAGGGCTCGGCCGAGTCGCGGTCGATCACGGTGGTCAACGAGGGTGACATCGCGCTCACCCTGGACGGGGCGAGCTTCTCGGACCCGCGCTTCACCCTGAACGAGTCCACCCCGCTCGTCATCGGCCCCGCCGTCTCGATGGACGTCGCGTTCAGCTTCAGCGCCGACTCGGACGCCGCCGTCGAGGCCTCGTCCACCCTCGACTTCGGCGGCACGGTCGACCTCCCCGACGTGGTGCTCCGCGCCAACGACTGCGAGCACGGCGACCCCAGCCTCTACGACGAGGACTCCGACGGGTACACCACCTGCGGCGGCGACTGCGACGATGGCGAAGCCACCGCCCACCCCGGCGGCGAGGAGATCTGCAACTCCGTCGACGACGACTGCGATGGCGTCACCGACGAGACGACGTCCTGCTACGACGACGACGGCGACGGCTACACCGAAGACGACGGCGACTGCCACGACGCCAACGACGAGGTGAACCCCGGCATGCCCGAGGACATGACCAACGGCATCGACGACGACTGCAACGGCGTGGTCGACGGCGGTGGCGTGGACGCCGACGGGGACGGCTACGGCGACGACGTCGACTGCTCGGACGGCGACTCGGACACCTACCCCGACGCAGTCGAGCTCGCCGACGGCATCGACAACGACTGCGACGGGATCGTCGACGAGGGCACCGAGCTCTACGACGACGACCGGGACGGCCAGACCGAGGCCGGCGGCGACTGCAACGACGACGACGCCACGGTGTACACCGGGGCGCCCGAGCGTGCCGACTACCAGGACAACGACTGCGACGGCCGCACCGACGAGGGCACCAACTACGCCGACGACGACGGCGACGGGTTCACCGAGAACGGCGGGGACTGCAACGACGCCAACGCCAACGTTAACCCGGCCCAGGCCGAGGTGAGCGGCAATGGCGTGGACGACGACTGCAACGGCATCACGAGCTGATCACCGCGGCCGCGCGAATCTGGCGTAAACTGACGACGGTCGGAGACACGGCATGAACGGTAGACTGACCTCGATCCTGGCGGGTGCGCTCTTGTTCGCCGGGCGCGCCCAGGCCGCCTGCCCAACCGCGGAGCCGATCCTCGGGCCCCTCACCTGCAGCTCCGTCACCGCCGGCCGCGTGGACTACTCCGGGACGAGCTCCTTGGGGGGAACGCGTCCCAGCAGCAACTCCTACCAATGCGACGATGGCGCCAGCGAGACCGGGCAGGTGGTCGAAGACGTCTACCAGTTCACCTGCCCCCAGACGGGCACCGTCACCATCGATCTCACCGGGCTGGACTGCGATCTCGACCTGTTCGTCATCGACTCCACCTGCGACCCCGATCCCGGCTGCGAGGCCGGCTCCCTGGCGATCGGCACCGGCTCGGAGACGGTCGACATCTCCTGCGTGGCCGGAGACCTGAAGTACATCGTCGTCGAAGGCTGGGGCTTCGGCATCACGTCCACCGAGCCCGGGTACTGTAGCGGCGCGGCGGCGGGCGACTACACCATCTCCTTCGACACCACCGCAGGAACCGGCTGCGGCGAGGACTGCGACAACGGCTCCGACGACGACGCGGACGGCTTCGCGGATTGCGACGACACCGACTGCGCCGCCGAGACCGTCTGCGACTACGACCGCGACAACGACGGCTACGACGGCACCGCCTACGGCGGCACCGACTGCAACGACTCCAACTCCGCGGTGAGCCCCGGGGCGGCCGAGGTCTGCAACTCCGTGGACGACGACTGCGACGGCACCACCGACGAGTCCACCGCCACCGACGCGCGCACCTACTACCGGGACGCCGACGGCGACAGCTACGGCAGCTCGGCGACGAGCACCCGCGGTTGCTCGGCACCGAGCGGCTACGTCAGCACCGCCACCGACTGCGACGACACGCGGTCCACCGTCAACCCGGCCGCCACCGAGACCTGCGACAGTCTCGACAACGACTGCGACGGCGCCACCGACGAGTCGGGCGGATCCACCTGGTACCGGGACGCCGACAGCGACGGCTACGGCACGTCCACCACCACCACCATCAGCTGCTCCGCCCCGGTCGGCTACGTCAGCAACAGCACCGACTGCAACGACAGCAACGCCGCGGTCAGCCCCGGCGACGCCGAGATCTGCAACTCGGTGGACGACGACTGCGACGGATCCACCGACGAGTCGGGCGGGTCCACCTGGTACGCCGATACCGACTCCGACGGCTACGGAGAGTCGACGTCCACGCGCGTCTCGTGCAGCGCTCCCACCGGGTACGTCTCCAACAGCACCGACTGCAACGATCGGAGCTCCACGGTGCACCCCGGCGCCACCGAGTACTGCAACGGCACCGACGACGACTGCGACAGCTCCACCGACGAGGCCGGCGCCGCCGACGAGTCCACCTGGTACGTCGACGCCGACGGCGACAGCTACGGCACCACCACCTCCACCCGGTCCTGCAACCGCCCCTCCGGCTACGCCTCCAGCACCGGCGACTGCAACGACGGGAACAGCGCGATCTACCCTGGCGCCACCGAGATCTGCGACGGCGCGGACAACGACTGCGACAGCCGCACCGACGAGTCCGGCGGGTCCACCTGGTACGCGGACACCGACGCCGACGGCTACGGCGACGCCACCGTGGCCACGGTGAGCTGCACCGCCCCCACCGGCTACGTGTCGAGCTTCTCCGACTGCGACGACGACATCGCCGCGGTGAACCCCGCGGCCACCGAGTACTGCAACCGCATCGACGACGACTGCGACGGCACCGTCGACGAGGACGACGCGGCCGACGTGACCGCCTGGTACGCGGACGCGGACGGCGACACCTACGGGGACCCCAACGTCTCCACCTACGCCTGCGACGCACCCGCCGCCTACGTCGCCAACTCGGGCGACTGCTATGACGACGAGAGCGCGGTCAACCCCACGGGGACCGAGACGGCCGACGGCGTGGACGAGGACTGCGACGGGGACGTCGACGAAGGGACCTCCAGCTACGACGACGATGGCGACGGCTACGCCGAATCCGGGGGCGACTGCGACGACAGCATCGCCACCTCGGCGCCTGCGGCGACCGAGACCTGCAACGGCGCGGACGACGACTGCGACGGCACCGTGGACGAGGACACCAACTGCGCCGACGACGACCGGGACGGCTGGACCGAAGACGACGGCGACTGCAACGACGGCGACGCCAACGTGAGCCCCGGCACCCCCGAGTTCGACGACAACGGCATCGACGACGACTGCGACGGCTCGGTGGACGGCGGCATCTACGACCCCGACGGCGACGGCTACACCGACGACGGCGGCGACTGCGGCAGCGCCGACGCCACCACCTACCCGGGCGCCGACGAACTCCCGGACGGGGTCGACAACGACTGCGACGGCGTGACCGACGAGGGCACCACCAACAGCGACGA
>JAYVAS010000756.1:0-6912 GCA_043750895.1 Pseudomonadota bacterium | reverse complement strand
CAGGGCGGCGGCGGTGGGCGCCGGGGGCGTGCCGTCCCACCAGGCCACGCCGACCGAGGCAGTCACCCGCAGCACCCCGAGGTCGGGCGGGAGCCGCATGTCCCGCACGGCCAGCCGCAGGCGTTCCCCGATCTGGAGGACGGCGCTGGCCCGCGCGTCGGGGATGAGCACGACGAACTCTTCGCCGCCGAACCGGGCCACGACGTCCCCGCGGCGGCTGGTGCGCTCCAGCGCGCTCGCGGTGGCGCGCAGGACGTGGTCGCCGACCGGGTGGCCGCAGGTGTCGTTGACCAGCTTGAAGTGGTCCAGGTCGACGATGGCGAGCAGGATCGGGCGCCCCAGGTCCAGTGCGCTCTGCAGGCCGGCGTCCACCACGCGGCGATTGGAGATGCCGGTGAGCGGGTCGAGGAGGGCCGCCGTTCGCAGCTCGCCGACCTGGTCCGTGGCCCAGGCGAGCAGCTCGCGGTCGCGGCGGTTGCGGAGCTGCACCTGGATGCGCGCGCCCAGCTCTCCGATGCGGTGGGACCACAGGAAGAAGTCGTCGGCGCCGGCCAACAGGGACTGCACCACCTCCTCCTCTCCGGGATCCTCCGCCGCGTAGACCATCAGCGGGCATCGCCGTCCCGGATCGCGGGACCGTACGTCGAGGACGGCCTCGTGGCCGAGGTCCCCGGCGAGCAGCACCAGGTCGGGGAGCTCCACCCGGAGTCGGTCCTGCAGGCTGGTGCGGTCGACCACGGGGTGCACGTCGTGGCCGTCGGTGCGGAGCAGCTCGGAGAGGACCTCCATCCGGAGCGCATCGGGGTCGGCGACGACGATCCCGCGCGCGCCGGGTGGGGGGGCAAGCAGGGCGGAGAGCGGGCGGGTGCGGCGGGTACGTCGCGCAGCGGGGATGGGCATGGTGCTCCGGAGTACGGAGGAACGTCCGCGCTCCGTGAGTACAGACACCGCCGCTTCCCGGAATCTCCCGGGTCGGGTAGGGGAGGACATGTTGTTGCTGTTCGGCCTCGCGGCTGCCGCCCCCGCCCCGGCGGATCCGGTGGAGGCGCGCCTCGCGTGGTCCCTGCGGGCGCCCGCCGCCGGGGAGGTCTCGGCCTATCGGGACGCGCGTCTCTTCCCCGTGGACCCGGTGTGGATCAGCGTGGTCGTGGACGGCGCTCCGGGCCTCGGGGATCGACTCGCCCGTGCCGGCTGGGCGGTCGAGGCGGAGGCGCGAGGCCGGGTGCAAGTGCGCGCCCGGTTCGCCGACCTGTACGCGCTTGCCGCCTTCGACGGGGTCGCGCGGGTGCGGGAGCCGTGGACCGCCGTCCCCAAGGAGACCACCTCCGAAGGCTACGCCGCCACGCTCGCCTCCGACTGGCACGCGGAAGGGGCCACGGGCAAGGGCGCGAAGGTGGCCATCGTGGACGTCGGCTTCGAGGGCTACGAAGCGCTGCTCGGCGACGAGCTCCCCAACGAGGTGACCACCGACTTCAGCCGCGGGGACCCGGGCGCCACCGCCCACGGGGCGGCGGTGGCCGAGATCATCAGCGACTTCGCCCCCGACGCCGACCTGGTCCTCGCGAGCTTCGGCACCGACGTCGAGTTCTGCTCGCTGATGGAAGCCCTGGTCGCCGAAGAGGTCGACGTCATCAACGGTTCGATCGGCTTCGACAACGTCTGGCACGCCGACGGCACCAGCTCCTTGTCGGTCTGCGCCGACTGGGCGGTGGAGAACGGCGCCGCTTACTTCGCCGCCGCCGGCAACGAGAACGACAAGTACCGGGTGGGCGAGCTGGCGTACGCCGCCGACGGGGAGACGGTGGGCATCGCCGGGGTCGACGGCATCGAGATGGACAGCCTCCGGGGCTATGTCGACGTCAGCCTGCGGTGGTCGGAGGCCTTCGTCGCCGCGGCGCAGGACCTCGACGTGCGCGTGCTCAACGACGACGGCAGCGCGTGCGGCCTCGCCGAGGACTATCAGCGCGGTGAGGAGGGAGACCTCCCCTACGAGCGCGTGAACGCCAGTGGGTGCTCGGATCGTGTCACCGTGCAGGTCTACAGCACCGACGGCGCCGCGAACGTCACCGGCCTCGTCGGCTACCTCTACAGCTACTATGGGCTCGACGAGGCGTCCTGGACCAACACCCAGGACCTCACGCTCCCGGGCGATCTCCGGAACGGGGTCTCGGTGGGCGCCTACTTCTGGGACGACCAGAGCGCCCCCGACTACACCTCCCGGGGTCCGACCGACGACGGTCGCGCCAAGCCGGACGTCGCGGCGCCCACCGCCGTCAGCACGACCACCTACGGCGCGGAGGCGTTCGAGGGCAGCTCGGCCGCGACGCCTCACGCCGCGGGGCTCGCCGCGCTGTGGATCGGCGCGACGCGGATGCACGGGGAACCGGCGGAGCTGAAGGAGTGGATGTCGGAGGGGGCGGTGGACATCGGGGAGCCCGGGAGGGACCCGATCTTCGGGCTCGGCGCGATCCGCGGGGACGCCATCCCGGAACGGAAGGGCCCCTTCGCCTGCGGCTGTGCGAACGGAGGTGCGCGCTCGGTGGCCGGGGCGCTCCTCGCCGCGGTTCTCCTGGTCCGGCGCCGTCGGTGATGCTGCTGGCGGCCCTGGGCTGCGGCGGGGACGGACTCGAGGGGTGGTTCGTCGACCTGCACGGGCGGGTGGTGGACGCGCGCTTCCTCCCGGTCGAGGACGCCGAGGTCCGTTTCTACTCGGCGGATGGAGACCCGCTGCTCACCACCACCACCGCCGCGGACGGGACCTGGCAGGCGCCCCTGTACGGCACGGTCCTCACCGGGAACGCGGTCATGGTCGAGTTCTCCGCGCCCGGCTCCGCCGAGCTGTGGGCGTACCTGGACGTGAACCTGCGCGCGCCGGAGGTGGTGACCCTCGAGGCCGGCCCGCTCCAGACCTGGGAGACGACCAGCCGGCGCATCCCGACCTTGCGGTTGGCGGACGAGGTCGACGCCGCCGTGGTCGACGTGGAGGTGGTGGACGCGGTCACGGGGCTGCCGGTGTCGGGGCTCGCGGCGACCCTGCAACGGGGCTGGAACGCGCCGGTGAGCGCGCCGTCGGTGGCCGAGGGGGTCACTGACGCAACGGGTCGTTTCCCGGCGGCGGCCTACCCGGCCGGCTGGTACACGGTGACCGTGGCGCCCACCGAGATGTACGACCCGTCCCGGTTCCCGGTGTTCCTCTCCGGCGAGCGCGCGGTCGCGCGGGGAGCGGTGTCGCCACACGTGGCGGTCGGGCAGCTCCGCGCCACGCTGCTCTGGGGGGTGAGCCCCTTCGACCTCGATCTGCACCTCTCTGCGCCGCTCCAGGGGGGGCAGGCGGGGGAGGATGGGAACGGGCAGTACCACGTGTACGCGGGCGAGCCCTTCCACCCGGCCTTCGACCTGGACGGTGACGGCTACGAGGCGGCCATGGAGCGCACCAGCGCGGTGGGCTCGGGTCCGGAGACGGTCGCCATCTACGAGGCGCCTGGTCCCGGCGAGGTGCGGTTGACGGTGGTCGACATGGACAACCTCGCGGCGACCGAGTCGACCGCCCTCTCGTTCTCGGGCGCGGTGCTGCAGGTCTGGAACGGCGCCGACCTGGCCCGGTTCTCGACGATCTCCCCCGGCGAGCCCGCCACCTCGTGGCAGCCGATCGTGATCGACGCCGAGACGGCGGTAGCCTACGAGGTCGACACCTTCGGGAACGGCATCGACCCTGAGGACGGCGACGCGTTCTAGGGCCCGGGCGGCGATCTGGCGCCTTGACCCCTGGTCAAGCTTGAGATAGCCGCCGCGGTCCTTTGAGCGTGCTGGCGGATGGAGCTCTTTCCCGAAAGGCTGGTGTCTGATCTCGCCCGCCTCCCCGGGGGGAACCACGCCTTTCTGAAGCAGATCTGCGGTCCGGACGGCGTCGAGCTGCGGAGCCGGATCCAGCGGGTGGCTACCGGGGTGGGGCCGTTGTTCGAGACCCGGGCCGCAGAGCTCCTGGGATCGCTCGACAATCGAAGGTTCTTCCAAGGATTTGCCGAGATTGCGACGGTGAAGATGCTCCAGGACGCCGGGTGGGGTCTCACCGCCCTCCATCCGCCGGCGCCCCGCTTCGTGCTCCGCTCCCCCCGCGGGCAGCCGGTCATCCTCTCGGTGTTGTCCTTCCTCCACCAGACCCGCCAGGGGGGGGAGGCCGAGAGCCGGCGCCTGCTCGCCGAGGCCCTGAGGCGGGTGCAGGCGAAGTCGCGCTTCGTCGTCCTGATCCGGCGGTGGCTCCCCCACGACTTCGACCCCGAGCCGGTGCGGCGGGCGGTGGACCTCTGGCTGCGGCGCTTCGCGAAGGAGGGGGGCGGCGATCGGTACGCCACCTACGACGACGATCACGTGTCGCTCGAGTTCTGCGTCACCGGGGAGCGTACGCGGGGCACGCAGACCCCGCTGGTGCTGGTGATGGGCCCGCACCTGGCGCACCGGAGCCTTGCGGCGGTGGAGCCTCGGATCGTGCGCGAGCTCGATCAACACAACGCCTCTGCGCTTCGGGACCGCCCGACGCTCATCGCGTGCGTCTCCGACCAGCCGTGGAGCTTCACCGCCGGCTACCTCCGCGACTTCCTCTATGGCCGCGTCTACGAGACGGTCACCGGGCCGGAGGGTCGCACCGAGACCTTCGGCGCCCAGGGTAGCGTCGCGCTCTTCCGGGACCCGCTCTACGCGCGCGCGCTCGGCGTCGTGTTCATCGACCGCACCGCCGCCGACGCCGCCCACGTCCGGGCGGTCGCCTGGTCGAACCCCTGGGCCTCCCACCGGATCGAGGCGCGCGACCTCGGAGTCCGGTGCTTCGTGGATCCGACCCCGCGTCGCGCCCGGGAGGGCGTTAGCCGCACCATGCGCTGGGTCGACCTTCCCGAGCGCGTGGAGCTCGGATGAGTCCGCACCTCGCGCCGCAGAACGTGGGTTGGATCGAGGTCATCACCGGATGCATGTTCAGCGGGAAGACCGAGGAGCTGATCCGACGTCTGCGCCGCGCTCAGTATGCCCGGCAGACCGTGGTGGTGTTCAAGCCTCTCCTCGACGCGCGCTACAGCGAGGAGAACGTCGACAGTCACTCCGGGATGCGGATCCGGTCGCTCCGCATCGAGCACGCGGGGGAGATCCCGGCCCTGGTGGGGGACGCCCGGGTGGTCGGGATCGACGAAGGGCAGTTCCTCGGGCCCGAGCTCCCGGCGGTGGCGGAGAAGCTCGCCAACGACGGGCGCCGCGTGATCGTCGCCGGGCTCGACCAGGACTACCTTGGGCGGCCCTTCGACCCGATGCCGCATCTCCTCGCGGTGGCCGAGTACATCACCAAAAATCTTGCGATTTGTGTGGTTTGCGGGAACCCGGCCGACCGCTCGCAACGGGTGGTCAACCGCGACGCCCGCTTCCTGGTCGGGGAGTCGGACGCCTACGAGGCACGTTGTCGGCTGCATTGGGACCCGTTGAACTTCGAACCGGTTCAGGAACGCCTCCACCTCGGTCGCAACCTCTCGGATGGGTAGGACCGTGAGGGCGCGTCGAGCGAGGCCCCGTCGCCGGTTTGTGGATAGTCTCCCCGTTCGCATGCTGTTCGTCCCAAGCTCCACCCGGCCCTCCTGCGCGTGTCCCGATGCGCGCTAGTACGGTGGGCGGAGTGCTCGCCTGGTTGTTGTGGTTCGGGTGCGCGTTGATCGCGGCGGTGACCTGCTACCGGCAGGACGCCCTGGTGGCGATTCAGTTCGAGGCGCTGACCGGCCCCCTCGGTCTGGCGCTGCTGCACCTGCCCGTCGCGCTGGTGTGGGACCTCGTGCGGCGGATCACGATGCGGTGGGCGCCCACCGCCGCCGGACTGGTCGCACCCCTGCTCCCACTCGGTCTGCTCGCCTTCTTGTGGGTGCCATCGCTGTTGGAGCCCGCCACGATGCCCGCCGGTCGGGTCGCCGAGCCGGCAACCGCGCAGGACCTGGTGATCATCACGCTCGACACCGTGCGGGCCGATCGGGTCGGCGCGATTGGCGGCGGCACGCTCACCCCGGAGATCGACAAGCTCGCGGCCCGGGGTACCACCTTCACCCAGGCCGTCACCACCTCCCCGGTCACCGCGCCGGCGCACGCGTCGATGTTCACCGGCGCCGAGGTGCCCCAACACGGGCTCTTCGCCAACGGCGCCCGCCTCGGCTCTGACTTCCCGAGCATGATCGAGTCGCTCCGGGCCCGCGGGTACCGCACGGGCGGGTTCGTGTCGGCCCACGTGCTGGACCGGGAGAGCCGCATCCACCAGGGTTTCCAGCACTTCGACGACCGGTGGGGTTTCGTCCAGCGGCTCCGCTGGCTGCCCTTCACGCCCTACCTGGACGACGCCCGGGCCCCGCCGCGGCGGAGCGGCGCCGAGACGGTGGATCAGGCGCTGCGTTGGCTCTACTCGGACGACGCCCCGGCGGTGCTCTGGGTGCACCTGTTCGATGCGCACGGGCCCTACGCGCCCCCCAGCCAGTTCCAACCGAGCCCGCAGGCCATGAACGAGGCCCGGCGCATCGATCGGGAGACCATGCGGACCGTGGGGGACCTCAACCGCATCGGCGACAACGCCCGGAGCAAGGTCCAACAGCAGACGTTGTTGTACGACGCCTCGGTGGGGTGGGTGGACGCGCTCACCGGTCGGCTCGTGGGCCGGCTCCGGGGTGATCCCATCGTGATCGTCGTGGGCGACCACGGCGAGAGCCTGGGCGAGCACGACACCTACTTCGGACACGGCGGTACGCTGTGGGAGGAGGCCATCCGGGTGCCGTTCGTCGTTCGGTGGCCGGGGCGGTTCGAGTCGGGCGAAAAGGACAACGGTCTGGTGTCGGTGCGCGCCGTCGCCCGCCTCGGGCTGCAGGCGGCCGGAATCGACCCCATCTTGCCGATCGCCCC
>JAYVAS010000755.1:0-6140 GCA_043750895.1 Pseudomonadota bacterium | reverse complement strand
CGGGGCCCCGGGGTGATCGGCGAGCAGCCGGTGATCCAGCCCGGCCGTAGCTTCGAGTACCGGAGCGGCTGTCCGCTTCCGACCGCGATGGGGACGATGCACGGCACCTACCAGATGGTCACCCCGAAGGGCGAGCGCTTCGACGCCACCATCGCGCCGTTCACCCTCGCCGAGCCGTACTCGCTCAACTGATGGCCGAGCCCGACGAACCGAAGGACCCGCCCGAAGACGGCGAGCAGCGCCCGACGTCCCGCTTGCGGCGCCTGGGCCGGAAGCTGATGGGCGAGGAGCGTGTCGAAGGCCGCTTCAGCGCCCGCGATGTGGTGGACGCGGTGCTCGAAGGCGGCGACAAGGCCAAGACCGAGGTGGTGAAGGTCATCGCGCGCGAGGTCCGCACCTACCTGGAGGAGCTTGGGCTGCGCGAGGTGCTGACCGACTACTCGCTCGAGGTCCACGCCAGCATCAACCTGCGAAAGCTGGCCGAGTCCGAGAAGAAGCCGAAGGGGGAGTGAGCGGGGCGTAGCCGGCGCTCAGGGCTCGCTCTGTTGCTCCGCCGCGACGATGTCAGCGGCGTCCCGGGCGCGGAGGCGGATCAGTACGCCGTCCTCCTGGGTGATGCGCAGCCAGTCCTCGCGGGTGAAGGAGTTTCCCTTGTCGATGAGGGTCTGGATCCCGCCCGAGGCCTTGTCCAGCTTCACGAGCACCGCCCGACCGTCGCGGACCGCCGCCTGGAGCTCGTCGAGCAGCGCGGGGACCTGATCGGGCGGCACCGCCGCGACCAGCGCGTCCACCCGCGTGACGGTCTGCTCCAGCTCCGCGAGGAGGGGGCGGGCGTCGTCGGCCACCCCGCGGACGGTGGCCAGCGTGTCTCCGGCGTCGGCGACGAGCGCCGGAAGGGACTCGCTGGCGATGCGGGTGTTGTGGAGGATCACCTCGGCGTCGGAGAGCATCCGGTCCAGGCGGGCCGGGTCCTTCCGCAGCGTCTCGGTCAGCACCGCGATCGCCTCCCGCAGCGCCTGGGGATCCACCGCGTCGAGCAGCGGCCCGACCCGGTTCACCATCTCATCGATCTCCATCTGGGCGGCGCTGGCGCTGAGGACGTCGCCGTCTGCCAGCACCCGGGCGGTGGTGGAGATCGGCACCAGCTCGATGTACTTCTCGCCCAGCACCGACCGGGCGCGGAGCTGGACCCGGACGTCCTCCCGGATCTGGGCGCTCTGGTCGAGCGCGATGACGACGCGGGCATGATCGAAGTTGATGCCGAGGGACTCGACCCGCCCCACCTGGACCCCGGCGACGCTGACCACCCCGCCGGTGCTCAGCCCGGCGGCATCGGGCAGATCCACCGAGACCCGGACCACCTGGGTGAACCCGGAGATCGCGCCGATCTGGAGCGCCATGAAGACGAGCAGCCCCGCCGCCACCACGACGAGGCAGCCTACCCCAACCTCATATCGACGCGTCGTGGCCATGAAGGGGGCGGGCTATCCGATGTGGGGGAGGGTGGCCAAGGCGGGGTCGCCCGGGTCGGGGAGGATGAGGTTCCGGCTGAGGAAGCGGCGAACCATCGGGTGCTCGGAGTGGGTGACCTCGGCGGTGGTCCCCGAGGCGATGACCTTGCCCTGGTAGAGCATGGCGATGCGGTCGGCGACGTTGATGGTGCCGACGATGTCGTGGGAGATGACCAGGAAGGTGACGCCCAGCACCTCCTTCAGGTGGTGGATGAGGCCATCGATGGCGTCCGAGGTGACGGGGTCGAGGCCGGAGTTGGGCTCGTCGAAGAGCACCAGCTCGGGCTTGTGGACGATCGCGCGCGCCAGTCCCACCCGCTTCCGCTGCCCGCCCGACAGGGAGGACGTTGCCGAGTCGTAGCGCCCGGGCAGCTCGACCATCTCCAGCACCTCCTCCACCCGCTCGCGGCGCTGGCGCGCGGTGAGGTCGCGCTGGTGCTGTTTGAGCGGGAACTCCACGTTGTCCCCCACGCTCATCGAGTCGAACAGGGCGCCGTCCTGGAACAGCATGCCCAGGCGGCGCCGCACCGCGTACACCGCCGCTTCCGGGGCCTGCGCCATGTCGGTGCCGAAGACCCGGACCTCCCCCGCGTCGGGACGGAGCAGCCCCACCACGTGCTTGAGGAGGACCGACTTCCCGGTGCCGGAGGGGCCGATCACCGCGGTGGTCTGGCCGCGGGGGAAGCTGAGCGAGACGTCGTCGAGCACGACCAGATCGCCGAAACGTTTGGAGACGTTCACCAGCTCGATGGGGTGCGGCTCAGCCATAGAGGACCTGGGAGACGAGGTAGTTGAGGGAGACGCAGATCACGCTGGAGATCACCACCGCGGCGTTGGTCGCCTGCCCCACCCCCTCGGGGCCCTTTCGCGAGGCGAAGCCGCAGAAAGTGCTGACCAGGCAGATCACCGCCCCGAACACCACCCCCTTGACCAGCCCTGCGACGAGGTCGAAGCCGTGGGTGGACCCGCGGACGAAGCCGAGGAACTCGGAGCCGTTGAGCCCGAGCTGGTGCACGGCGACGAGGTAGCTGCTGGTGATGGTCACCCCGATGGCGATGACGGTGAGGGCCGGCATGACCAGGAGGATGCCGAAGAAGCGCGGGGTGACCAGGTACCAGTAGGGGTTCACCGCCATGACCTCGAGCGCGTCGATCTGATCGCGGGTCTTCATCACCGCGATCTGGCTCGCCATCTCGGTACCGGCCTTCGACGCCACCATCGCCGCGGCGATGATCGGCGCCAGCTCGCGCACCCCGGCCAGGGCGACGAACATCCCGACGAGACGTTGGCCGCCGAGCGGGACGAAGGCGTTGTAGCCCTGAAGGGCGAGGTTGGTCCCCACGAACACACTGATGGTGAGCAGCACCGGGAGGGACTGCACGCCGATCCGATAGGCCTCCTCCAGAGTGCGGCCCGGGGGTGGGGGGCGCAGCAGGCAGCCGCGCGCCCAGTCCGACACGAACCACGCGAACTCGCCGATCCAGCGCAGCCAGCTCACAGCGCGAACATCGCGGAGGTGAGCAGGTAGTTGGCGACGAAGAACGCGAGGGTGGAGCGGACCACGGTGTCGTTCACGCCCTTGCCCACCCCGGCGGCCCCGCCGCTGGCGTAGAAGCCGTGCCAGCAGGCCACGACGCCGATGATGGCGCCGAACACCAACGTCTTGATGAGCCCACCCACCAGATCGAAGGGGGTGGTGAACTTCCACAGGTTGGCGAGGAACACTCCGGCCGGCTCACCCTTGATGCCGACCGCCATCACGAAGCCCCCGGTGAGCCCGGCGATGGAGCCGAACACGTCGAGGATCGGGCAGGCGACCACCAGGGCGGCGACGCGCGGCACCACGTGCCAGCGCAGGGCGTCCACCGCCATCACCTCGGTGGCGTCGAGCTCCTCCTTGATCCGCATCGCCCCCAGCTCGGCCGCGAAGGCGCTCCCGCCCTGGGCGGCGACCAGCACGCTGGCGAGCACCGGTGAGAGTTCGCGGAGCACGGCCACGCTGATCAGGCTGGGCAGCATGCGCTGGGCACCGAACAGGTTGAAGATCTCGAGCCCCTGAAGCGCGATCACCATGCCGAACGGGAAGGTCACGGCGCACACCGGGAGGATGCACCGCACCGTCACCAGCCAGGTGTGCCGGAAGAAGTCGCCGGTGTTCCACGGCGGGGTGAAGGCGCGCGCGGCGAGTCGGCCCAGGAAGATCCCGAAGCGGCCGAGGCGGGCGAGCATGTCCAACATCTCCGCGGGTCTATCGCCCGCGTGGGGGCCGGGCTCGATGCCCGCCGCGGTGGCCTGCGACGCTATGCCAGGCGGACGAAGGACAGCGAGAGGGTGAGGCCCACGACGAGCTGGAAGGCGAGGTCATACATAGGGGTGCTCCGAGGGGGAGGTGGATACTCTCACGTTTCGACAAAGTCAACCGTCAAGAGTCCCTGGCGGGTTCCTGCCGACGCGTCCACGCACCAGCGCCGCCAGCAACCGCGCTTAGACGAGACGGAGCGAGGACAGGGACAGGAGCAACCCCACGGTCAGCTGCAGGAAGAGTTCAGTCACGGGCACCTCCAAGCGGCTGCTGGATACACGCATGTGTCCGCGCCGTCTACACCGAATGCGCTTCGCCCCGTTCCTGGCACAGAGTCGACAGGTTATCGTGGAGTGCCGGTCTCCCCCGGTTCCCCCCGCGGTGGTTCCCGCCACCCGTCCTCTCCCTCGACTCCCCCCCCCGGGTCCCCATGTCCCTCTTCGCGCGTGACGTGACCGTCTGTGTCCTGTCGTCCGGCTCGGCGGGGAACTGCACCTACGTCGGGGATGGGCGCGCCGGGGTGTTGATCGACGCCGGGGTCGCGACGCGGCAGATCCTGGGTCGGCTCGAGCAGGCGGGCCTCAAGGACGCCCCGATCGACGCGGTGCTGCTCACCCACGAACACTCCGACCACGTCGGCGCCGCGGCGGTGCTCGCCCGGGCGCTGGGCAAGCGGGGAAAGCCCGTCCCGTTCTACTGCACCCCGGGCACCCGGGACGGCATCCATCCCAACTCCCTGCCCGACGGCATCGAGACCATCGAGGCGGGGCGGGCGTTCCGGGTGCGTCACCTGCTCGTCGAGCCCATCCCGGTGCCACACGACACCCGTGACCCGGTGGCGTACCGGGTCACCGTGGGCGACGTGCCGGTGGCGGTGGTGACCGATCTGGGGAAGGGGACGGCGCTCGTGGCGCGCGCGCTGCGCGAATGCCAGATCGCGGTGCTGGAGTTCAACCACGACGAGGACATGCTGCGGGACGGCCCGTACCCGCTCGCCCTCAAGCAGCGCATCCGCGGCAGCCACGGTCACCTCTCCAACAGTCAGGCGCGGGCGTTGCTCGCCGATGGGCTCGGCTCGCAGCTCCGCCACCTGATCCTCGCCCACCTCTCCGAGGAGAACAACACCCCCTCCAAGGCGATGTACGCGGCGCAATCGCTGCTCGCCGACGCCGGGGCGGCGGGGCGCGTGGCGGTGCAGGTGGCGCGGCAGCGGGACGCGCTGGCGCCGGTGCGGGTGACGGCGTCGGTCTGGTAGGGGGGGGCGGGTCAGCGCGGGGACGGCGCGCCGTGAGCCGCACTGGTTCAGCGGGCCTTTCGGATCCAGACCTCGGCTCCGCCGACGGTGCAGGGCTGGTCCGGTAGGCAGGGGCCGACGCCGATGGGGTCGTCCTCCGCGAGGTCCGGGGCGTCGGGGAGGAGGCGCGTCCCGCGGATGGGCGGCCCACGCGTGGGTTGGGGGAGGTCCGCGGGCTCGGAGGATGCGTCGACGTCCACGATCTCCACGACGAACGGCCCCTCGGTGCTGGTGGCGTCGAACGGCAGTGCGCACTCCCACGTGTTCCAACAACGGGTGGAGGCTTCGCCCACGCGGACCATCGGGTCGGGGAGTCCTTGCGGCTCCCACGGGGAGCCGTCGGGCCGCCGATGCGGGAGCGAGACGTGGACGATCGTGGGCACGATCACGTGCAGCACCACCTCCGTGTGGAAGGCGCCCGCCCCTGCGTGGACGGTGACGTCGCCGGCGCGGAGGCCACGGACGCGCGACCCGTCGATCACCGCCCTCGTCGGGTCTCCGGGCGTCAGCGTCACCGGGACATCGCCCAGCGCCGTGCCGCCCGCGTCGTAGGCCCTGAAGCTGAGCCCGCCTCCGTACTCGGACGCCGGCGAAACCAGGGGCATCGTCAGTTTCTCCGGCCGCACGTCCGCGACCATCCGACAGCGCGCGATCAACACCCGGGAGAGCTCCCCGACCCGGACCGTGACCACCCCGTCGTAGGAGCGGAGGCAGGTGACCCGACCCTCGCCGTCGACCTGGACGGCGTCGGCGGGGATGGCCTCGTAGCGGAGCGCCGGGCGGTCGAGGGTGGTCCCGTCGGCCGCCAGGACCTCGGTGGCGACGGCGTGCGGTCCGGTCCCGAAGAGGTGCACGGGGAGTCGGGCTTCGATGACGACGGGCTCGGGGGCGCAGGCGTGGAGGAGCGGGAGGAGGAGGGTCATGGGTGGCCGAGGCGGTGCGCGAAACGACGCGGCGAGGCGGTCTCGAATCGAGGGTGGCGGTTGCCGTCGCGTGGGGCCACGCGGCGAGGGGGTCTCGCGTCGAGGGTAGC
>JAYVAS010000754.1:0-2265 GCA_043750895.1 Pseudomonadota bacterium | reverse complement strand
GCCGTACTCGTCACGGGTGCTGGTGGTGACGTCGTACCAGCTCCACGCCGGGTCGTAGGAGAGGGTGCCGGTGCTGCTCTTGGTGGTGGAGCACCAGTTGGCCTCGTCGTCGTTGTCGGTGTCGTCGTAGTAGAGCGGGTCCAGCGAAGTCGAGAAGCGCGCGTCCCGCGGCCAGTAGCCGTTGGTGGAGCTGTAGGTCCACACCACCGAGTCGATCTTGGTCCCGGTGGTAGCGCTGCCGCCGATGTAGAGGCCGAAGCCGTCGGTGTCGCGCCGCAGGTAGAAGCGGTTGTTGTGGTAGGTGCCGACGTAGCTGGAGGCTTGGGCCTCGTCGCCCCAGACGTAGTCGCAGCCGAGCGGGTACGAGGCGGTGGCGGAGTTCATGTAGTTGTCGGTGTCGCAGAACACGGCGTAGTCACCGGCGGCGAGCACGGGCGCGGCCGCGGGGTCGATGGTCACCTGGTTGGTGGCCACGTTCGTGCCGCGGGCGAACACCCAGTTGGAGAGGTCCACGGTGCGGGAGGAGCGGTTGTAGACCTCCACCCAGCTGCCGTTCACGTTCGTGGACGACGCTCCGAGGCGGGCCTGGCGGGTGATCTCGGTGACGATGACGTCCCCGGGGGAGACGAAGTCCTCGTCGACCCAGCCGTCGCAGTCGTCGTCGGTCTGGTTGTCCGCTTCGATCTCGCCCGGGTTGATGTTGGCGTTGGTGTCGTCGCAGTCGGTGGTGGAGTAGCCGTCGCCGTCGTCGTCCCCGACCACAGAGGAGGTGGACTTGACCGCCACCGGCATCGGCGCCGCGGAGTCGACCATCACGCTGTCGCTCGTGTCGAGCTCCGTCGGGGCGCACCCGGTCAGGGCGAGGGCGACGAGCGCGGGCACGTACAGAGCGGCGGAGGAGCGGAAGGTGTTCAAGGAGGCTCCGGGGGCGGGTCGATCGGCCGATCGGTGATCGGTGTACGAATGCCGGCCCGTGATGGGTCGGATCCATGCGAGGGTCATCTTACCCCGCGCCGGCGGACGCCGCGCCCGCAAGTGGGGGGGGCGGGCTTACATCGGGGGTAACTGCGGGGGAGCCCCTCCGGACCGGCGGGCGCGGTGCCCACGGACGGGGTAGCGGGGGCCCGCCCGGAGGCTGGATGTTCGGTACGATGTTGATGGTGGCGGTCGCCCACGGTGCGCCGCCGCCGTCCGTGGAGGCGGGCTTCTACTTCAGCAACGGCCGGATGGTGGTGGTTGGGAAGGGGGCGAAGTCGCTCCAGTGGGACGCGGACCCAGGGTTCGCCGTCAAGCCGGCGTCACCCTACCTCCTGGTGGATGCCTTCAACATCGGCTGGCCGGTGATCACCATCGCGGGTGCCACCTGGTTTCCGGACGCGCTCGTCGTCGGTGAGGACGTCTACACCGGCGATGGCCAGTATCGCTGGGAGGCGTCCGGGTGTATCCCGACCAAGAAGGACCAGAGTCCCGTGGACTGCGCCGTGGACGCCGCCGGCGTCCGGACGGTGGGCGGCGGCGTGCTGTACCTGCGTGCGCCCGGGGTGTGGACGAGCACGATGACGCCCGCGTTTCGTGGCGCGACCGCAGAGGAAGCCCGGCGCCTGGCGCGCGACGCCTTCGTGGACGCCACCGCGAACGCGGTGATCACGAGAGGGGACGGCAACTGGTTCTCCGCCAATGGGGACGCGCACGTCGTCACGGGCGGGGTGTGGACCGAGAATGGCGGGGCGCCGCGGACGATGAAGCCGCTCGCGCCGTGCCTGGTGGAAACGGTCGAGGACGGACGCACCTACAGCGCCGTGTGGTGGTCCGACGGCACGCGCGCCGCCGTGGAAGAGGTGGCCGTCGCCGTGGGCGACGTGGTCTGGGGCTGTGGACAGGACGACATGCTGTTGCGCTTCGAGGGCGCCACCTGTGAGTCGTGGAGTTGGTCCAGCCCGGACGAAGCCGACCCGGTCGGCCATTGGGGAGTGTTCCCGGGTCTGTGCGGCGGCTCGAAGGCCGCGCCAGGCACCTTCCGGGGCGCGTTCGCGCCGACCGACGTGCCCGGTCTCCACACCGGCCGTCTGCTCTCCTCCGAGAACCCGTTCCCGAGCCTCGTCGACCCACCGGCGGACCGCTAACCATGCTCCCCTGGGTGACCGTGGAGCGCGCCCGTGTCGGCGCCAGTGAGTTCGCGCTGACCCAGCACGGCACCGACTGGGTGGTGCGGGTGGACGGCCGGGTGTTGATGGCGAACCGGGTGCACGACTCGGAGATCGCCCT
>JAYVAS010000753.1:0-10309 GCA_043750895.1 Pseudomonadota bacterium | reverse complement strand
GGGCGCGCCCGCCGGTGCGATCGCCCCCAGCCAGGCGCCGTTGCTCCAGACCAGGAGGTCGTCGTCGGTGGGCGACCACCCGAACGCGAGCGTCACGCTGGTGGCCCCGAGCCGCGGAAGCGGCCGCAACGTGCGGGAGGGGCCGCTCACGGCCCACGCCTCGCTCCCTCTCCCGAAGCCGTGGCCTCGGAGCACGACGGTGTTGCCGTCGACCCGGACCTCCTCGATGGCCACCCGATCGGCGGCCTCCCCCACGAACAGGGCCCGTGGCAACACGCCGCCTTCGCCCGCGAGCGTCCACACCCCGCTGGCGAGCGCGTTGGGGTCCACGTCCCAGCCGTCGGTCTCGGCGGCGGGCACGATGACGTCGCCTTCGCCGGGCTGGGAGAGGGTGAGCGGGCCGTCGCCGAAGCCGGGGATGTGCACGCGGGTGACGCCCGCGCCGCGCGACAGCAGGGCGGGCTCGGGCCGGGTGTCGACCGGGGCGAGCGGCTGGAGGGGGACGCCGAGCGGTCCGTCGGCGTACCCGGGGCTGGAGAGCGTCAGCGCGCCCGGGTCCCCGTGGTACCACCGCGTGATCACCCCGGAGGGGCCGGTCCAGGTCGGGGCGAGATCCGGCCCGCGGATCGTCGCGGGGACCGCGGCCGCCGTGTCGGCGTCCACCGCGGTGTCCGCGAGGCCGGGCGCGACGGTGAGGAAGCCCAGGATCGCCTCGAGGTGGTCGCCCACGTAGGTGTCCACCAGGTCGGCGGGCGGCGACTTCTCGTTGGTGAGCTCGAGGGTGTAGTCGAGCGCGCCCCACCGGGCGTAGGTCCAGTCGGTGGTGTCGCCGCGCGTCTCGTACCAGTCGGCACCGTTGGTGGTCCAGAAGTCGGGGACGCTGCAGGCGTCGGCGTAGCCTTCGGCGAGGTCGATGAGCAGGGGTTCGTCGACTGCGCGCTCGGTGGTGGTCCAGTTCCAGACCCACCCGAGGTTGGTGGCGCCGCTGTGCAGTGACAGTCCGCCGAGGAAGCTCCGCGCGCGCGCGAGGGCGCGGATGGCGCGGGTCTCGGGCTCGGAGAACGGAGAGGGACCGCCGTACGGCGTGGACTCCGACCATTCCCAGGCGTAGTTCCGATTGAGGTCCACGCCGTTCTGGTTGTGCCGGGTGCCTGCGTCGAGCCCGTCGGCGTTGACCGCCGGCACCACCCAAACCTCGGTCTCGTTCGGGAGTCGGGTCGGGTCTTCGACCAGGGCCGTGGCCACGGCGAGCGCCACGACGACGCTGGAGCCCTCGTCGCCGTGGTGTCCCCCCAGGACCCGGATCGCCCGGGAGCCGCTGCCGATCCGAAGCGCCACGATCGGCCGCCCCCCCACAGTCTCGCCGAGGTCGACCACCTCGGCCCGCCCCCCGGACGCGGCGGCGAGGTCCACCAGCGCCGCCTCGACCTCGGCCGACGTGGGCGCGTAGCCGCCGACCGCAGCGGCGATCGGCACCCCGCCGAGCGCGGCCACGGCCTCGGCGGGGCCGATGACCCGGATCGCGGTGCCCTGACGACCCTCGGCGAACGACAGGCCTGCAGCGGCGATCTCGGCGGGCGTGGCCTCGACCCAGGCCTCCACGAGCTCCCCGGCCTGCGCACCCGCGAGCAGGAGCCCGAGGATCACGGCGTCGCCTTGGGTTCCTCGGGCCTCAGCAGCGGGAGTACGGCATCCCGGGCGGCGAAGAATGCGGCCCGCTCGGCCTCGGGCAGGGTGCCCGTCATCGGCAGATCCACCTTCATCGGGTCGCGGTTCACCCCGTTCACGAAGAACTGGTAGTGCAGGTGCGGCCCGGTCGCGAGGCCGGTGGAGCCGACCAGGCCGATGATGTCGCCCTGGTTCACCTTCTGGCCCTTGCGTACGCGCAGCGCCGAGAGGTGGGAGTAGCTCGTCTCGTAGGGGCCTTCGTGGTCGAGCTGGACGTAGTTCCCGTGCCCGCCCTGGCGGCCGGCGGTGGTGACCACGCCGTCGGCGACGGCCCGGATCGGCGTTCCCGTGGGCGCGCCGAAGTCCACCCCGAGGTGGGGGCGCTTGATCTTGAGGATGGGGTGGTGGCGGCCGGTCGAGAAGCTGGAGGTCACCCGTGAGAACTCGAGCGGGGACCGCAAGAACGGGCGGCGCCGCCCCAATCCGTCGGGGGCGAACCACCCGGTCGAGCCGTCCGCCATCCGAAAGCGGATCGCGGTGTAGGTCTTGGACCCGTTCTCGAGGAACGCCGCGCGGATGTCCCCTACGCGCGTGGCGCCGTCTTCGGCGGTGAGGGTGTCGGCGACGAGCCGGATCACCGCGCCCTTGGCCAACTCGGTGTTGAAGTCCACGTCGTACTCGAAGATCTGCGACACGCCGATGATCTGCGAGGGCCGCAACCCGGCCCCGAGACCGGCCTCCCACAGGGAGGAGTTCACGACCATCTCCCGCGCGCCGCTGGTCACGGTGTACGGGATGGGTCGGTCCGAGACGTCCCAGTCCGAGCCCGTCCACAGGAAGCTCAGCTGCGTGGGCCCGGACCCTTCGAGGCGCACCCGCCAGGGATGGTCGAGGTCCTCGCGCCAATCGACGTGGAACACGTCCCCGATGGAGAGCCGGTTCAGGCGCCCCTTGGCGGCGCCGATCACGCTGCTGGCATCGACGGACAGTGCCCGGAGCACCTCGCTGGCGGTGTCGCCCTCCGAGATCTCGTGTCGCTCGGTACGATATCGCGGCGCGACCGGCTCCAGCGCGCGCTTCACCGCGGCCTGGGGCTGCGGGAGCGGTTCCGCCGCCGTGGGCCACCCGACCCAGAGGGCCCCCCCCAGGGCGAGGGCGGCAACGGAGCTGGCAGCACGCTTGATCATGGGAGCGAGTTTCCCGGCGTGAGGAGGTAGACGACGAGGCCGACGAGCAGGAGGAGGAACCCGAGGCTGATCCCCAGGAGTATGCCTTGTAGCACCATCCACCCGGCGGACGCACGCCGAGGCCGGGGATGGGCGTCGGATCGGGAAGCCCGGTCGGGGTCGCGGGGCGGAAGGGGGGGCGGGGGCGGCGGCACCGGGTACGCGACGGGGGGCGCGGCGGGCACGGGCTCTGGCACGACCGGCGGTGCGGGCGGCGGGGACGGTGCGAAGGGCGCCACGGGCGCGATCGGCGCGACGGGCGCCGGGGCGGCGGGCAGGGGCGTCGGACTGGGGCTGTCGACCGGGTAGGTGCCGCCCACGATTCCCAGGTCGTCGTCCGGGAGCGGCGGTCTCGCGGCCTGGGTGGCCGGGACGGCCTCCGAAGCCCAGGCGCGAAGGCCGGGGCCAGGGAGCGTGTCGGCGGCACGGAGCAGGGCCTGTTCGGCCTCGGCGGCGTCGGGGCGCGACTCGGGGGACCAGGCAAACATCTGCTTGAGCACCGCCGTCAGCGCACCGTGGTCCGCCTCGATCCGGCTGAGGCGCTCGTTCACGCGCGCTTTGTGGGCATCCTCGGTGAACTTGGGCGTACCGAAGGGCTCCCCGGTGCTGGCCTCCCAGAGGGTGAGGGCCAGCCCGTAGATGTCGGCGGCGGTGCTCACCGTCGCGGTGATCACGTACTCGGGCGCCATGTAGTTGAGGGTGCCCAGCACGAAGGCGCCGGTGCTCGACTCCCGGGCATCGAAGGCGGCCTTGGCCACCCCGAAGTCGAGCAGCTTCACGCCGCCGCGGGCGGTGACCATCACGTTGGCCGGCTTCACGTCCCGGTGGATGACGTGCATCGGCTCCCGGGTGGTGGGGTGGAGGGCGGTGTGGGCGTGGGCGAGGGCGGCGGCCACCGCAGCGCCGATCTCGGCCAGCGCGCGCGGCCCGGGTCGGTGCCCGGCATCGATGAGCGCCGCGAGGTCGGTTCCATCCACCAGCTCCATCAGCACGGCGTCCCGGCCGGCCACGTGGAGCAGCTCCTGCACCTTCAACAGGTTCTCGTGCTCCAGCAGGCCCAAGAGCCGGGCCTCGTCGCGAACCCGCCCCGTGAACAGGGCGTCATCCCCCCCCGGACGGATGAGGAACTTGACCGCCACCGTGCGGCGGAAGTCCTGACCCGTCAACAGCTCCGCCTGATACACCTTCCCGAAGGAGCCGGATCCGATGAGCCTGGTGAAGCGGAGCTGACGCACCCGCGCCGCTTATTCGTTTACCGGGTTCATCCACAGCGTGTCGGCGTGCATTCCGTTGCGCGCGAGCACGAGGTCGTACCGGTCCTCCACGTCGGTCTCGAAGAGGATGTCGGCGGTGCAGTCCGCGTACACCCAGCTCCCCTCCTCGAACTCCCGGTCGAGCTGCCCGGGCGCCCAGCCGGCGTAGCCGAGGCACAGGGCGAAGGGCCCCTTTCCGGCGACGAGATCGGCGAGCCGCTGGGACGAGGTGGAAACGGACACGCCGCCCCCCACCTGCCAGCCTTCGGCGGCCTCGCCCTGGAAGACCACGAAGCCGATGGCGCGCTCGACGGGACCGCCCCACAGTACCGGCTGGTTGGCGCGTGCCGGGTTCACGCCTTCGGCGTTCTCGACCACATCGCCGAGCCGGATGGGGGCCTTGCGGTTGATGATGAGGCCGAGCGCCCCCTCGGTGTTGTGCTGCACCAGCAGCACCACGGCCCGCTGAAAGTTCGGGTCCCGCAGCTGCGGCGAGGCGACGAGGAGTCCGGGCTCCACTACCCTGGAACCCCATAGTCGCGAAGGGGCTCGATCTGGGGAGCGGCGCCGGTGCGGATCACCTCCTCGGTGATGTGGACTTCCTTGATGTTGTCCTGCGAGGGCAGCTCGTACATGATCTCGAGCATCACGCTCTCGATGATGGTCCGGAGCCCGCGCGCGCCCGCCTTGCGGGTGACGGCCTTCTCGGCGATGGCGAGCAGCGCCTCGGGGGTGAAGCTCAGCTTCACCTTCTCGAACTTGAACAGCTTCTGGTACTGGCGCACCAGGCTGTTCCGCGGCTCGGTGAGGACGTGGACGAGGTCGTCGGCGCTGAGCGGATCGAGCGTGGCGAGCACGGGCAGCCGGCCGATGAACTCCGGGATGAGCCCGAACTTCTCGAGGTCCTCCGGGTGGGCGTACTTGAGGAGGGCGGTCGCTTCGTCGCCCCCACCTTCACGGTCGCGCAGGAAGCCGACGGCCTTCTTGCCCATCCGCTCCTGGATCACCTTGTCGATGCCCTCGAAGCTGCCCCCGCAGATGAAGAGGATGTTCGAGGTGTCGATCTGGATGTACTCCTGGTTGGGCAGACGTTTGTTGCCCTTGACCTGGATGTTCGCGTTGGTGCCCTCGAGCAGCTTGAGCAGCGCCTGTTGCACGCCCTCCCCGCTGACGTCCCTCGACACCGAGGAGGTGGCCGACTTCTTCGCAAGCTTGTCGATCTCGTCGATGTAGACGATGCCGCGGCAGGTCTTCTCGACGCTGTTGTTCGCCGCGTGGAACAGGTTGAGGATGATGTTCTCGACGTCCTCGCCGACGTACCCGGCCTCGGTGAGCGTGGTCGCGTCCGCGATGACGAAGGGCACGTCGAGCATGCGCGCCAGGGTCTGGGCGATCAGCGTCTTTCCGGTGCCGGTGGGGCCGAGCAACAGGACGTTGGACTTCTGGATCTCGACCTCATCGTTCCGGCCGCCGGTGCGGGCGTTGGACTCGAGGCGCTTGTAGTGGTTGTAGACGGCGACCGCGATCTTCCGCTTCGCGGCGTCCTGCCCAATCACGTACTGGTCGAGGAAGGCCTTGATGCGCGTCGGGGAGGGGGTCTTGCCGCCGCCGAGCGTGCCGGCGGTGGGGCTCCGGTTCTCGCGGATGATGTCGAGGCACAGCCGAATGCACTCGTTGCAGATGTACACGTTCGGACCGGCGATGATCTTCTCCACCTCGCGCTGGGGCTTGTGGCAGAAGGAGCAGGAGAGGCCGGTTGGGTTCGTGTACTTCGGCATGGTCTCCTCGGGGGGGCAACCCCGGGTCTCGGGCTGATCATCCCCGGGCTCTCCGGAGATCGCGTGTTTCCCACTGTAAGTAGCTCGATGGGCCCGCGTCAACCGCGGTCGTGTTCGGGTCGGTCGGTGGCGCCCGTACTACACTCCTATCTTCGTGTGAGCGTGCAGTGGGTCGGTCGGAAGCGGTTGAAGATCACTATGCGGTGCTCGGTGTCCCTCAGGACGGATCCGCCGAGGACATCAAGAGGGCGTTTCGGAAGCTGGCCCTCGAATGCCACCCCGACGTGGCCGGCGATGACCCCCAGGCCGCCGAGCGTTTCAAGCGGGTACGGACCGCGTACGAAGTGCTGGCCGATCCGAAAGAACGGGCTCGCTACGACCGCGCGCGCGCGGGTGGGGGACGTCGGTCGGACCCGATGGACGGCGGCCCCATCGGAGGGGGCTTCGGCGGGCGCGGCCCCTTCGGGGGGGTCGGAGGCAAGGGCAAGAGCGACTTGAACCTCGACGATCTGGTGGGCGGATTCAGCGTCGACGACTTCGGCTTCGGGGACCGCCCCAAGCCGCGCGGGCCCGCCCCGCTGCCGCCCCGGGACGTCGAGACCAGCGTGGACGTGGACGTCACCGTCGCCATCCTGGGGGGGCGATGCCCGGTGGACACCCCGGAAGGCCGGGTGGTGGTCACCGTGCCGGCGGGCACCAGCTCGGGCGGAAAATTGCGGCTCCGCGGGCGGGGCCTCCACGGCGGCGATCTGGTCGCGGTGGTCCGGATCGTGGTCCCGAGCAACATCGACGAGGCGTCGCGCTCCCTCATCGAACAGTTCGCGGCGCGGAACCCCGTCCGCGCCCGCTGAACGCGACCGTCGGTCAGGCCCCTTCGGCGAGGACCGGCTTGGGAACGGCGCCGAGGCCCAGCTCCAGCGCTTCGTCGACCCACTCCACGAAGTGGTAGTTGAGCTGATCGCGGAGCTCCTTGGGGATGTCCACGAGGTCCCGCTCGTTGAGCTTCGGGAGCACCACGTCGGTGATGCCGGCGCGGCGGGCCGCGAGCACCTTCTCCTTGATGCCGCCCACCGGGAGGACCTTGCCGCGCAGGGTGACCTCGCCCGACATCGCGAGGTTGGCCTTCACGGGGCGGTTGGTGAGCAGCGAGATCAGCGCGGTGTAGAGGACCACCCCGGCGCTTGGTCCGTCCTTCGGGATCGCCCCCGCGGGCATGTGGAGGTGGAACTCGTTGTCGGCGAAGAGCGCCGGGGAGATCCCGAGCCGGCCGGCCTGCTCGCGCGCGAGGGACATCGCCGCCTCGCAGCTCTCCTTCATCACGTTGCCCAGGCTCCCGGTGAGCTTGAGGCCGCGGGGGCCCGGCATCTTGGTGGCCTCGATCATCAGGATGTCGCCTCCCGCCTCCGTCCACGCCAGCCCGATGGCGATGCCGGCCCGACCGCTGTGCTCGGCGAGCTCGGGGTGGAACTTGGGCGGGCCCTGCCATTCGGCCAGGAGCGCCTTGGAGATGCTGAGCGGGGCGTCCTGCCCTTCCACGATGCGGCGCGCCGCCTTCCGGTACAGGGCGG
The DNA here is from genome assembly GCA_043750895.1 of Pseudomonadota bacterium. Classification (GTDB taxonomy): domain Bacteria; phylum Myxococcota_A; class UBA796; order UBA796; family SXON01; genus JAYVAS01. Next base: position 2,816 of record JAYVAS010000753.1, on the reverse strand, counting down.
CCAGCTCGCGTTCGAGCGAGCGCACGCCGGCCTCGCGGGTGTAGCCGCGGATCACCTCGGCGAGGGTGTCCTCGGGGATGCTGAGGTGGTTCTCCGGGATGCCGTTGGCCTCGCGCAACCTGGGGAACAGGTGGTTCTGCGCGATGGTGAGCTTCTCTTCCTCGATGTAGCCGGCGATGGTGATGACCTCGAGCCGGTCGTGGAGGGCGGCGGGGATCGGGTCCTCGACGTTCGCGGTGCCGATGAACAGGACGCGGGAGAGGTCGAAGGCGACGTCGAGGTAGTGGTCCCGGAAGGCGTGGTTCTGCTCCGGGTCCAGGACCTCGAGCAGCGCGGAGGCGGGGTCTCCCCGGAAGTCGGAGCCGATCTTGTCGAGCTCGTCGAGGATGATCACCGGGTTGTTGGTACCGGCCCGCTTCAGCGCCTGGATCACCCGGCCCGGGAGCGCCCCCACGTAGGTGCGGCGGTGCCCGCGGATCTCGGCCTCGTCCTTCATCCCGCCCAGCGCGATGCGCTCGAACTTCCGGCCGAGGGCGCGGGCGATCGACCGGCCCAGGGAGGTCTTCCCGACCCCGGGCGGGCCGACGAAGCAGAGGATCGGACCCTTGGCGTCCTTCTTCAGTTGGCGCACCGCGAGGAACTCGAGGATGCGCTCCTTGACCTTGTCCAAGCCGTGGTGGTCGGCGTCGAGGACCTCCCGGGCGGTGGCGAGGACGGTGTTGTCCTCGGTGGCGACGGCCCAGGGCATCGCCACCAGCCAATCCAGGTAGGTGCGGGCGACCATGTACTCGGCGGCGTCGACGTGGATGCGGCGCAGCCGTTCGAGCTCGCGGCGGGCCTCCTTCTCGACCTCCTCGGGCATTTCGGCGGCGGCGATCTTCTTCTCGTACTCGGCGACCTCGTCCATCACCGTCTCGCCGAGCTCTTTCTGCACCGCCTTGAGCTGCTCGCGGAGGAAGTACTCGCGCTGCGAGGTGTCCATCGCGGTCTGGACCTCCTTCGCGATGCGCTGGGAGATGGTGCTGTACTCGCGGGCGCGCTCCAGGTACCACACGAGCTTCTCGGCCCGCTTCTCCAACGCCGGCTCGGCGAGGATGCCCTGGGCCTCCTGCTCCTTCAGCCCGATCTGGGGGGTGAGGTGGTCCACCAGGCGCTCGGGCGCCTCGTGCAGGCTGAGGGCCGAGTCGAGCTCGGGCGGACGCTCCTGAGGATTGCCCGGCATGGCGAGGGTCGCGAGCTCGCGGATCCGCTGCGCGAGCGCCTCGACCTTCTGCGGATCCCCCGGGACGGTGAGGAAACGCGCGGGGGAGCAGCCGTACCCGTAGGTGGCGTGTTGCCCGAACTCCCGCACCTGGACGCGGTCCACCACCTCGAACAGGGCGCGCACACCGCCGTCCGATTGGGCGAGCGTGCGGAGCACGCGCACGAGCGTGCCGACCTCGTGGACGTCCGCGCCCGCGGGGTTCTCGACGGCGCTGTCCTTCTGGAGGACGAGGACCAGATCGAGGTGGTTGTCGAGGTGCGCGTCCATCGCCATGACCGCCGGACCGGGCGGCAGGTGGATGGATGCGATCATCCCGGGAAAATAGACGGTGTTCCGAAGGGCCACCGTGGGGAAGAGCTTGGGCATGAACGGCCTGTCTATCCGGCGGCCAGGGGTCGGTGCACGCCCGTCCCGGATCTCCGACCACCGCTGGCATTGCGGTCATCGACATTTTCAGCCGCGCGGTCTACGATCCAAAGGCGGGGGAGAGCGGTCCCTTCAGCCCGTTGTCCCCCTCGCGCCCCCCCATGCAGCTACCCGCCGCCTTTGGTCGCTACCAGCTCCTCGAACGCATCGCGGTCGGGGGCATGGCAGAGGTGTTCCTGGCGCGCAGCTTCGGGGTCGAAGGCTTCGAGAAGCGGCTGGTCATCAAACGCATCCTCCCCGAGTTGGCCCAGAACCCTCGGTTCGTCTCGATGTTCGTGCACGAGGCGAAGCTGTCGGTCTGTTTGTCGCACCCCAACGTGGTGCAGGTGTTCGAGCTGGGAAAGGTGGGCGAAGACCACTACATCGCCATGGAGCACATCCACGGGCGGGACCTCACCTACATCCTGCGCACCCTCCGGCGCACCGGGGAGCGGGTGCCGCCGGCCCTGGCCGCGGGCATCGCGGCCAAGGTCGCGCGCGGGCTCGGATACGCGCACGCCCGGACGGCGCCCGACGGTCGCGCCCTGCAGATCGTGCACCGGGACGTGAGCCCCCACAACATCGTCGTCTCCTTCGAAGGCGACGTGAAGCTGGTCGACTTCGGCATCGCCCGGCTGGTCGGGGACACCGACGCCGGCCCCTCGGCGCGTCCGGGCGGGGGCAAGTTCGCCTACATGTCGCCCGAGCAGGCTGCGGGCCGCGCGCTCGACGCCCGGAGCGACATCTTCTCGCTGGGGAGCGTGCTCTTCGAGATGCTCACCGGGCGCCGCCTCTTCGCCGAGTCGGACCCCGAGCTGAAGCTCCGGGCGGTGATCGCGTGTGAGGTGCCTGACGTGCGCTCGGTGAACCCCGACGTGCCCGACGGCCTCGCCCACATCCTGGACCGGGTCCTGAGGGCCGATCCCGCGGACCGCTACGACTCGGCGACCTTGATGGAGGAGGACCTCCGCGCCTACCTGTTCGAGAGTGGGGAGCGCTCCGACGCGAGCCGGGTGGCGGAGTGGCTCCGCGCACTGCTCCCCGAGGACGCCGCCGGGGCCCGCGCCAACGCCGACCTCGACCTGCTCGCCCAGGACCTCCAGGATCTCCACACCGGGGTGGACCCCGAGCCCACCCACTCCGCTTC
>JAYVAS010000752.1:0-10031 GCA_043750895.1 Pseudomonadota bacterium | reverse complement strand
ACCCGGTCGCGGATCTGCTGCGCCCATTGCGCGCCCTGGTTGGGCGGCCCGAGCATGACCAGCCGGCGCACCGGCGGCGCGTCGGGGTGGGCCAGCGCGAGGCGCGCCAACACCCCGCCGTAGGAGTGGGTCACGACGTCCAGTTCGGCGTCAGGGTGGGCCTCGGCGAAGCGGGCCAACAGCGCCGCCGCGCGGTCTCCGTGGGTGTCGAGTCGGCCGAGGTGGTACCCGAACGTGGGGGCGATGGTCGCGGTGTAGCCCGCCGCGCGGAGCGACCGGCCCAACCACAACATCGAGGCCCCGGTGCGCAGGAAGCCGTGGAACAGTGCGGCAACGCGGGCCATGTGAGGCCCTAACCCGGCAAAGCTGGAACCAAGGCAGAGGGGGCGGCGCCACCGTGGCCCGAGGCCCCGAACGCCGGTCGGTCAGGGGCAGGTGCCCGGCTCTGCCACGTACGTGATCTCCACCTGCGACTCGGGCTCCGGCACGTCGCTGAACAAGAGCTGGTTGGCGCCCGCGACGTAGGACCAGCCGCTCAGCCAGAGGTCACCGTCCACCGTCACCGTGATGGTCTCGGGGACGGGGGTTGCGGTGAGCGTCCAGGTGGTGCGCTGACCCGGTGTCAACGCCGCCAATTCGTCCCCGAAGCCGCTCCAGTTCGCGGCGCAGAACGAGAAGTACAACCCCGAGGTGTCGTCGACGATGTCCGACCATCCTTCTCCGGCGTCGTAGCGGTCGCAGCCGCCCGGGTCGTCGGGGGCCACGGCGTGCGCCGTGAACGCGTCCTCCCCCTTGAACGAGATGAAGTCGTCCTCGTAGTTCATCCAGCTGCCGGCCGCGGCGTCGGGCCCGTCGGCGATGCCGAGGAGGTGCAGGTGGGCACCGGCGCGGGAGAAGCCGATGTTGCAGCTTGCGTAGTAGCCGGCGCCGTTGTTCGCGATCGCCCACGACGCCCGCATGAGGCCCTGGTCGGCGTAGCCGCTGTAGATCCCGGCGTCGAGGGCACGCGCGAGGTCGAGGGTGCGGTCGGCAGGGTCGTCGGCGGCGGTGAGGTACGGCTCGGTACCGGCGTGGCATCCGTAGGAGTCGGCGACCAACAGGTGGAAGTCGATCCCCGACGCGTCGAGGGTGGTGAGGTAGGCGTCGAGGAGATCGGCGGCCTCTGCTTTGGCCGAGTCCGAGAGCTCGGTCGTGACCACGATCACGTCGATCTGCTCGGTGTGGCCTTGTACGAAGGACTCGTCCACGCTCTCGCCGATCGCACCGGTGCCGGTCACGGACACCACCCGCTCGGGCGCGATCGGGTCGGTGGAGCTGACGCGGAGCTCGCCGCCATCGGCCGCGTTCTCGAGCGGCGCGTAGGTGAGGGTGGCGACCTGCTCGGCGCCCGGGGTGAGGGTCCAGGGGAGGGCGGTGGGGAGGGTGAGGGTGATCTCCGCGGGTGCGCCGGCGAGGGCGAGGGACGAGACCAACAGGTCGGCGTCACCGGCGTTGCGCAAGGTCACCGCGGTCGACGTGTCGCAGCCGACCGCCACCGAGCCGAGGTCGACGCCATCGGGGGTCACCGTCAGCAGGGGGCCGTGCGCCTCGCCCAGCAGAGGTAGGATGAATTCGCCTTCGTCGGGGTCGGTGGAGGCGATCCGGAGCTCGGCCTGGGCCGCACCCGGGGCGCTCGGGGTGTAGGTGACGTTGAAGGTCGTCGACCCGCCCGGTTCGACCGCGAGGCTCCCCGGCGCGGTGACGGTGAACGACTCGCCGCCGGCGCGCACCGAGACGTCGAGCAGTTGGAGCGCTCCGACGCCGACGTTCTGCACCGTGACGGTGAGGGCGCCGGAGGTGCCGAGCGCCACCGAGCCGAAGTCGAGGAACCCAGGGGACACCGCGATGTCCCCGTCCGAAACCGAGAGCTCGCCAATCGCCTCCCCGGTGGTCGGGTTCACGACACATCCGGTCCATAGCAGCAGTGCAATCATCGTTTCACCTGCGGTTGTCATAGGATGGACGTTCAACGCGCCCCCCCGCAAGGAGTCCGTGAAAAAGATGGAACGTTGGCACCGCCTCGGGCTATTCGCCGCGCTCGCCGTCGCTGCCGCGCTGCGTTTCTGGGCCAACGGAGCGGAGAGCCTCTGGCTCGACGAGCTGTTCTCGGTGCGGGCCGCCAGCCGGGAGACCCTCTCGGGGCTGCTGGAGGAGGTGAGCCTCGACGTTCACCCGCCGCTCTTCTACCTGCTTCTTCGCGGGTGGATGTCCCTGGTCGGAGACAGCGAGGTCGCGTTGCGCGCGCTCCCCGCCCTCATCGGGGTGGCGACCGTCGGCGCGACCTTCCTGCTCGCCCGGCGCCTCTACGACCCGGGGGTGGGGGTCGCCGCCGCGTGGCTGCTCGCGGTGGCGCCCTTCGCGGTGGATCTCGATCGGGAGGTGCGCGCCAACACCCTCCTCACCCTCTTCGGGGTCCTCTCCACCTGGGCGCTCTTGCGGCGCACGTGGTTGGTGTACGTCGTGCTGGTCGGCTTGCTCGGGTGGACCCACCCCTTCGGGCTCCTCGTGGTGGTCGGGCACGGGCTCTGGCTGGCGGGCGAGGCCGGATCGGGGGGGGCCACGGGGACCGAGGTCCGGCGCTGGTTCCGGGCGGTGCTGGGGGGGCTGTTGATCGTCGCCCCGTGGGTGCCGCGGATGGTGGCCCAGTCGGCCTCGTTCGGCGACCATCCCTGGTACGCGCCGCCGGCGCCCGACGTCCTCGCCTGGCTCATGCCCGACCTCGCGGGCGGGGGCGGTTCGTTGGCGGTGCTGCTCGTCGGCGTCGTGCTCCTCTACGCCCGGGGCGACGCGGGACCCGGGGGTCGCCTGCTTCCAGCGATGCTGCTCGCCCTGGTGGGCGTCGCGTACGTCCTCTCCGTCACCGCGGCGCCCATCCTCCGCGACCGGAACGTGCTCCCGCTGTTGCCGGTGCTGGTGCTGTGCGCGGCGGCGGGCCTGTACCGCGTGCCCGGGGCCGGGGGCGGGCTGGTCCTCGTCGCCACGCTGTTCTCCGGGCTGGTCAGCGTGGGCAACGTACGCGACGTGCGAAAGCAGGATTGGCGCGGCGCGGCGCGGGTGGTGCAGGCCGGCTGGCAGGAAGGCGATCGTGTCGACGCCAACTTCCGGACGCTCTGGGCGTACTACCTGCCCGAGGTCTGGACCGAGCCGCTCTCCCCGGGTCGGGTGTGGACGGTGCGGGCGCACACCGACCTCGTCACCACCGGAGATCCCTCGTCCGGCGAGCTGGTCGAAGAGTGGTGGCTCCCGGGCGCGCACGTCGCGCTGCGTGACCCCCGGGTGCGCCGGGTCAGCATCGGCACCGAGATGGGTCCCCCCATGTGGGACGGGACGCTCCTCCATTTCTACTGGAACCAACGCGTACGCTCGGCGGTGGTGCCGATGTCCGGGAACTGCAGCGTGGGCCTCGTCGGCACCGGCGAGGAGGTGGACGGGGTCGGCGCCGAGCTGGCGGTGCGGCTCCTGGTGGACGACGTGGTCACCAAGACGTGGATGGTGGAGCTGCCCGCGCGACGGACCCAATGGTGGAGCACGCCCGTGCGCACCGGGGACGCGGCCATCGAGGTCGAGTTCCGCAACGACGCATCCGGCTCCACGTCCGCCGGGGCCCCGGGCGACCGGAACGCCCACGTCGATCGGGTGCTCGTGCGCTGCGCGTGACGGGATTGTCCCCCAAAGCGGCAGGCGGGCCGGCGGCCTCGACGCGAATGGGGTACCGTGGACCAGGGCAACCTGGAGACGAAACATGACCGTTCGACGTTTGAACCCCCTGCTGTTGGGCTCGCTGCTGGTGTTCGGGTGCCCGGCGCCCGAAAAGGACACCGCGACCGACCCTGTCACCGATGGTGACGCGGACACCGACACGGACGCCGACACCGACGCCGACACGGATACCGACACCGACACCGACACCGACACCGACACCGACTCGGACACGGACTCCGACACCGACACCGACACCGACACCGACACCGACACCGACACCGACACCGAGCCGTCCAACCTGGACACCGGCTTCTGCAGCGACGACACCGACGGGGACGGCGTGACGCCGTTGCTCGGTGACTGCGCCCCCTCCAACGCGGCCGTGTACCCGGGCGCCACGGAGGTCTGCAACACCAAGGACGACGACTGCGACGGCGACATCGACGAAGGGCTCGACTGTGGCGCGGACACCGCGGCCATGTCCGCCACGTCCTCCACCGAGACCGACACCGGGCGTCCTCCCCCGCCCGACACCGGTTCCGATTCCGGTGGTGGATCGAGCACCGGCAGCGCCGACACCGACGACGACGGCGACGGCTACACCGAGAACGAGGGGGACTGCAACGACGCGGCCCGGCCCATCAACCCCGGGGTCGCCGATCGCTGCGGCGACGGCGTCGACAACAACTGCGACGGTGTGATCGACGAGACCTGCCTCGACACCGGGATCGCCCTGCTCTGGTACGCCGGAGACGCCACCGTCTGCGACAAGGAGACCTTCCTCCAGGGCCACTGGGGAACGTACTTCACCGACCTCGCGGACCTGGACGATCCCGCGGCCATCCCGCTCTGCAACAACCAGGGCACCTGGGAGTACGGCGGCCCGGCGCCGTCGATGTGCCCGGCCTGCGACTGGGCGTTCCAGCTCAACGTGGTCGACACGGTCGCCGAAGGCAACTACTGCGACGACTTCGGCCGCGTGGGCGGGGAGTGGGACGGCTTCGACAAGAGCTGGGGCTTCTCCGAAAGCTACGTGTACCGGTACGGCACCTACACCCTCGATCTCGAAAACGTCGTCTGGTACTACTACGAAGGCGGTGGGTACTGGTTCTTCCTCGCCTACAACTACGGCGGGTACGGCTACAACACCGGATCGGCCAACGACATGACCTTCCTGCGGAACTACGGCTACTACTACTTCTACCCGTAGCGCGGGCCGGCGCGCGGCTGCCGGCTGCCCGGTCGCCGCCCTCCCTACTTCTTGGGGGCCTTCTTGGCGGGCTTCGCCGCCTTGGGGGCCAGCGGCTGCCGGAAGCGGGCGACCTCGCGGGCGTCCGACTCCCGGACCTCGAGGATGACCACTTCGTCGCCCAGGCCGGTGAGCGCCACCCGGGGCGTGCCGGTCGTGGACACCACCTGGATCGTGTCCGACTCGATGTCCGCGTCGGCCGCCGTCAGCCGGAACGGCTTGCCGCCGGGGAGCCAGACAGCCATGGGGACGGAGGTGTCGCCTTCGCGGGTCCACACCAGCAGGTGGCGGTCGCCGACCACCACGAGGTCCACCGACCCGATGTCCAGGGTGGCGTCGAGCCGCACCGGCTCGGACTCGACCCCGAGGAGCTGGACCCGCAGGCCCCGCTCTTCGCGGCGGGTCCAGGCCAGGGAGACCCGCTCGGCGTCGCAGCGGACGGCGGCGTTCAGTCGGCCGGGGAAGCCGGTGGGCGCGGTGATGAGCTTGCCGATGCCGTCGGGCCGGACCGCGGCCACGGTGCCGCCGCGCGAGAGCAGGACCGGGTCCAAGCGACCGCAGAACCCGCGGTAGGTCGACGAGGGAGCCCGCATCAACTCGCTGAGCGCCGTGCCGTCCCAGCGGTGCACCGAGAGCATTCCCTGGCGACCCATGCCGTAGAGCAACACCGAACCGTCGGGTTCGACCCCGAAGATGGGGAGCACCGACGGCGCGTAGCCCAGTCGGATGCCCTTGGGGGTGCCCAGCCGGCCGTCCCGTCCGAGCGGGATGGTGAGGAGCTCGGCGCCGCCCGGCTTGTCCACGACCACCGCGCACACGAAGCCGGTGGGCGTGGGGAGGACGGTCCGGGCCAGCACCTGGTCGACCTGCACCTGGACGAGGGTGGTGCGGCCGTCCCACTCGGCGCCCTCGGCGCAGACCCCGACCCGTAGACTCACCTCGTCCTCGCCTTCGGGGTTCTCCCAGAAGACCGCGACGTGGCCCTCGGAGATGGCGACGAAGGGGGACTCGAAGCACAGCTCGATCGGGGCCTCCCCGGCGGCATCGTCGGCGGCGGCGAACCCGCGCGGGAGGCGCGCCCGTGCCAGCGCGGAGGCGTCCGCCTGGACGTCGAAGAGGTCGGCGCGCTCGAGGTTGGCGTCATCGAGGGTGGCGTCGGTGAGGTCGCACGCCGAGAGGTCCGCCGCGATGAACTTGCCCTCGGTGAGGTTGGCGGCCTTGAAGCTCGCTCCCGAGAACCGGGCGCCTTCGGCGTCCACGCCGACCATCTGTGCACCCCCGAAGTTGGCGCGCAGGAACTCGCCGCCGCGGAGGATGGCGCCCTCGAGGTCCGAACCCCGCAGGTCGGCGTCCTGGAGGCGCGCCTCGCTGAAATCAGCCTCGTGGAGGGTGGCGTTGGTGAACACCGCCCCCTTGGCCCGGGCGCGGAGGAAGCGCGCCCCCGGCGCCTTGAAGCCGGGAAGATCGGCCTCGGTGAGGTCGGCGTCGGAGAACTCGCCGGCGACCGCGCTCGCCTCGCCCAGGTAGATCTCGCGCATGCGGGCCCGCACCGCGGTGCACCGGTCGAGGATGGCGCCGGTGAGATCGGCGCCGACGAGGTTGGCCTTCGAAAGGTTGGCCTCGGTGAGGTCGGAGCCGGAGAGGTCGGCCTTCTCGAGGTTGGCCCCCGAGAGGTCCACCCCGACCAGGGCCAGATTCGCAAGATCGGCCGCAAACAGGTCGATCTCCGCGCGCTGGCCACGCTTGGCATTGAATTCTTCGACGCGGCCGGCCTGGAGGAGCTCGAGTAGGGTCATGGGCGTGGTGCCCCTAATGTGGCCCGTCGTTGGTGGCATCCAGCGTGTCGACGATGCCGCCTGCCCAGGGCGTCTCCCGACCGTCGAAGGGGTCGTGGGGGACGGTCGTTCCGGAGAGGGTCAGCTCGACCGGACCGTGGCCGGCATCGAGGCCGGTCACGGCGGTGGCGGTGGCTCCGCGCATCCCGAGCAGGGCCGCGAGCCGGGCGTCGCGGTGGGCGTCGTCGACGTCCGCCACGCTCTCGCGGAGCCACCGGGCGGCGGCCCCCTCGGCGTAGAAGCGGACCTCGACCCGGTCTCCGACCACCCGGGTCGCGCGGGTCAACAGCCCGGGGGCACGGGGGATTGGCGCCGCCTCGCCGAGCGCCCACTGGCCCATCCAGCGGGTGGAGATCTGCCCGGGATCACACACCGCGCAGGAGGGGTCGAGCCAGAGATCCGCCCCGTCGAGCTGGGCGTGCACCAGTGCAACCTCGAGGCCGGTCCACGTGACCGGGTCGGGGTCGGCCCCGGTGAGGACCACCTGGGCGCGGATCTTCTCCTGGACGAGCATGCGCTGGAGGATCAGCCCGCGCTCGACGCCGGTGGCCCAGCCGGAGCGCCAGGCCCGGTTGAGCTGGCGGGGCGTCAGTGGGTCGGCCTGGGCCATTCGGGCGTCGGTCAGGCTCCACACCTCGTCGTACAGGGCGTCGAGGAGCGCTGCTTTGTCACGCATGCCCTTGAGACGCACGGGCACGGCCGGCTCGGGCAGGCTGAGCCCCGCGAACCGGTAGTCGAGGCCGGCCTGGAACGTGGCCTGGTCGGGGACCACCTCCTCGCCGTCCACCGTCCGGCCCACCCGCCAACGCACCTCTCCGCCCGCGGGGGCGTCGAATCGGGTGCCGTCGATGGTCACGCCGGGGCTGGCTGACGTCGCGATCTCCGCGCAGGCCGGGCACAGCAGGGTCAGCGAGCCCGGGGCGATCCACTCCCGCCCGAACGGGGCCGCGCCGGGCACCCGAAGCCGGACCACGGTGTCGGTGCCGGCCGGCGCGTACAGCGCGTCCACGCCCACGCGGAGTCCCCCCGGGTCGATGATCGTCGCCCCCGGGGGCAGGGGGAGGAGCTGCTCCCCGACGTCGGCGTTGACCCGGACGTGGCGCTCGATGTGGGTGCTCCCGCGGCGAGGGTCGGCGAAGCCCCAGGCGGGGTGTCCTTCGTCGAGCTGGAAGGTGCGGATCTCGTCCACCACCGTTCCCCGAGGAAGCCCGGGGGGCACCGCGCCGATGGCCACGGTGAGGTCGGTGCCCACGACGTGGACCTCCAGCTCCATGCGCTCGGAGACCCCCAGCTCGGGCACGCTGACGATCTTCCCGCCACCCGCGATGGGGACGATGTGGTCGGCGCGGATCCGCCGGGTGCGGCCGGTCGCGTCGCGCACGCGCCCGATCACCGTCACCGGCGTCGACGCCGAGAGGGTGACGTCGCGGCAGCCGATCGGTTCGGCGCGGGCCTCGATCTTGACGTCCACGCCGTCGTCGCGGGGGGTCTGGGAAACCGAGCAGAGCGCCCACGCGGCGCCGATCAGCAGGGCGTACAACGGCGCCTCAGGCAGACGGTGAGCAGGAGCAGGCCGACGAGGGCCCCGGTGGGGGCGGCTCCGGGAGCGGTGGCGCAGCCGGACGCCGGGGGAGGGGCGGCGGGGCTCTCCTCGGGTGGGGTGGCCGCCGGGTCGACGACGAAGGTGGTGGTGACGCTCCAGGGGCCCTCTCCCCAGGGGTCGACGGCGCGCACCTTCCACGACACGGTGTCGCCCACGCTTAGCGCCTCGGCGATGTCCCAGGTGGTGCCGATCACCTCGACCGGGTCCACCGCGGACTCGTCCTCGTCGGCCCGCCACCACACCACATCGTAGGCGACCACGTCGTCATCGGGGTCGGCGGCCGGTGCCCACGCCAGGAGCGCCCGGTCGGGCGCCACCGCATCGCGGGTGAGGATCGGGACGGGTGCCTCGGGCGGACCGTTCGCCACCGCGGCCACGGCCGCCCCGGCGTCGATCCGACCACACCCGTAGTAGGGGCTCCAGCCCTCGTCGTCGTAGCCGGCGCCGGCGACGTCGTTGCGCACGGCCGTGGCGCACAGAACCCTGCGGATCTGGGCCGCGCTGATGCGGGGGTTGGCCTCCATCATCAGCGCCACCACCCCGGCGACCACCGGCGTCGAGGCGCTGGTGCCGGCGAAGCCGTCCGCGAACGCGTCGTCGCCGCCGTAGCTGCCGTAGCCGCCCACGCTCATGTCTGTCGTGAGCAAGGAGGTCGGCGCGGCGATGTCCACCGCGTCGCCGTAGCTCGAGTAGCCCGCCCGGACGTCGTTCCACTCCACTGCGGCGACCACCACCAGCTTCCGGTGGTTGAGCATCCCGTCGGCCTCGACGTCGCACCCGCCGTTCCCGGCGGCGAAGACCACCACGCTGCCCAGCCCATCCCGACCGACGTCCTCCGCGTAGTCGAACATCTCGCCGAAGGTGCTGTAGTTCTCGATTCCTTCGCAGCCCTGGCCGAAGCCCCAGCTGTTGGAGAGCACGCCCGCGCCGGCGTCCACCGACTCCACGAAGCTGTTGTACAGGTCGTCCAGGGAGGTGTTGCCGCCGATCAGCCGGATCGCGTACACCTCGGCGCCCCAGGCCACCCCGGCGACCCCGTAGCCGTTGTTGCCGGTGGCCGCGGCGACCCCGGCGCAGGCCGTCCCGTGCGGGCCTGAGGACGTGGCGTCGGGGCTCGGATCGTCGTCCCGGTCGATGTAGTCGTGCCCGGCCACGACGCGCAGGTCGGGGTGGGTGAGCTCGGTGCCCGAGTCGATGATGGCGATCCGCTGGCCGGCTCCCGACGCGTACCCCCACGCGACGGGCGCGTTGATGTCGACATCGACGGACCGGCCGCCCTGCCCGGTGTTGTCGAGGTGCCACTGGTTGGGGAAGCCGGGGTCGTCGACGACGGCGGAGGTCTCCAGCGCCAGCAGCAGGTCCGGGTTGACCCAGGCCACGCCCGGGGTGCCGTGCAACGTGCGGGCGAGCGCGAGATCGTCGGTGCCCGCAGCCGGAGTCACCCGCAGGAGCCCGCCGCGCATGACTGCCACGCCGCCCACGCCAGCGACCGCTCGGACCACCTCGGGGTCGGTGGCGCGCACCAGGAGGTTCCCGGTACGCCCGCGCACCGCCTGGGTGCGGAGCAGGTCCGCGAAGGACACCGTGTCCGGACCGGGGCCGG
>JAYVAS010000751.1:0-1765 GCA_043750895.1 Pseudomonadota bacterium | reverse complement strand
ACCGTCTCGGTCGGGATGCCGACCGCGCCCAGGGCGGCAAGGTGCGCGGCGGCTTCTTCGAGGCTCACCAGGGGCATGGGCGTCTCTAAGCTGCGACGGCGGCGAGGGCCTCTGCGACGCTGGCGCGGAACAGAAGCGTGGGTGGATCCGCCTCGATCCCGGCCTTCGCCAGGACCCGGGCGGGTTGCTCCTGTACGCCGGCGAGGACGACGATCGTGCCGTCGCGGGCGAGCCGATCCAAGGACGAGGAGAGGCCCACGAGCCCCGTGGCGTCCATGGCCGGGACGGCGGTCATGTCGAGGATCACCACCCGGGTGCCGCTGGAGATCGTGTCCAGGGAGCTCATCGCCTTCTGGGCGGCCCCGAAGAAGAGCGGTCCCGCGATGCGGTAGAGGACCACCCCGGGGGGGAGGGGCTGGGCCAGCGTGGGGTGGGCCCCCTCGACCATCGTGGCCCCGCTGATCTCGGCCATGCGGCGCATGAACAGGAGCGCCGCGAGCATCACGCCGACCGACACGGCGATGGTCATGTCGAAGAGCACGGTGAGCAGGAAGCAGGTGACCAGCACGGTCACGTCGCTCTTGGGGGCGATCCGGAGCATGTGGAGGAAGTGCTTGGCGTCGCTCATGTTCCAGGCGACCAGGATCAGCAGGGCCGCCAGCGATGCCATCGGGAGGTAGCCGAGGACCGGCGCGAGGAGGACCATCGCGAGGAGCACGAACACCGCGTGGACTGCCGCCGCGATCGGGGAGCGTGCGCCGGCGCGGACGTTGGTCGCGGTGCGGGCGATGGCGCCGGTCGATGCGATGGCCCCGAAGAACGGACCGATCAGGTTGGCGGTGCCCTGGGCGACCAGCTCCGCGTCGGGATCGTGGCGGGTGCCAGTCATGCCGTCCGCCACCACCGCCGAGAGCAGCGACTCGATGGCCCCCAGCATGGCGATGGCGAATGCCGCGGGGGCGAGCTCCTTGACGAGGCCGAAGCTCATGTGGAGGGGGCCCCCGTCCGGGCCCGGCCAGGCCCAGGGCAGCCCCGGAGTGGGCGGCATCGACGGGATCCCGGCGCGGAGCACGCCGTCGAGCTCGTAGTGGAACCGGGTGGCGACGGTGGCGACCTCGAACCCGGGAACGAGGCGGGCCAGCACCACGGCCAGCAGGGCGCCCGCGCTCAAGGCGACCAGCGGGCCGGGGACGGACCGGTTGATCCGGGGCCAGGCGAGCAGCACGAACAAGGTGAAGGCACCCAGCGCCGCTTCGGACACCCGCGTCTGGGGCAGATGGGCGACGATCGCGAGCACGCGGTCGGTGTAGTGCTCCGGCATCTCCGTGATGGAGAGACCGAGGAGATCCTTGAGCTGCAGGGTGGCCAGCACCGTCCCGATGCCGGCCGTGAAGCCGGTGGTCACCGGGTAGGGGATGAACTGGATCAGGCGGCCGAGGCGGGCGAGCCCCAGCACCACCAGCAGCACGCCCGCCATGGTGGTGGCGACCAGGAGCCCGCCCAGGCCGTAGCGCACCGCGATGGGCTCGAGGATGACCACGAAGGCTGCGGTCGGTCCGGAGACCTGGACGCGGGAGCCCCCCAGCAAGGAGGTGACCAGACCGGCGACGATCGCGGTGTACAGGCCATGTTGGGGCGGGACACCGCTCGCGATGGCCAGCGCCATGGACAAGGGTAGGGCCACGATCCCGACCACGATCCCTGCCATCAGGTCGGCCCGGAAGCCCGCCGCCCCGTACCCCTCGGCGAGGACCTCGCGGAGCGC
>JAYVAS010000750.1:0-5134 GCA_043750895.1 Pseudomonadota bacterium | reverse complement strand
AACACCTTCTACGTCCGCCTCCCCGGCGTGGCCGAGACGGTCACCCAGGCCCTGGAGAGCACCCTCGGGGACCGAGGCGTGGTCCTCGAACGTACGGACTCCGTCGGACCGAAGGTCGGCGATTCCCTGCGCTGGGCCGGGGTGTTGTCGCTCGGCATCGCGATGCTCCTCCTGCTGGTCTACATCGGGTTCCGGTTCGACTTCACCTTCGCCCCCGGCGCGATCCTCTGTCTGTTCCACGACTCGGTGATCGTCATCGGGATCTGGGTGGTCACCCGGCAGGAGTTCGGGCTCTCCATGATCAGCGCGCTCCTCACGCTGCTGGGGTACTCGATCAACGACACGATCGTGGTCTACGACCGGATCCGGGAGAACATGGAGAAGTACCGTCGGCAGGACCTCCCGATCCTGATCAACGACAGCATCAACCAGACGCTCTCGCGAACGGTCATCACCTCGGGCGGCACGATGCTCTCGATGGTGCCCTTCTTGATCTGGGGTGGGCCGGTCCTCTTCCAGTTCGCCGAGGCGATGCTGATCGGCATCGTGATCGGTACGTACTCCTCGGTGTACGTCGCGGCGCCGATGACCATCGTGCTCCGCGAGAACCGGGAGTGGATTTCGCGGCTCCTCGGCTTCAAGAACGACGCTGTCGCCCAGCCCGCCGGCCCGGGCAACAAGCCCTCGTCTTCCGACGGCCCGAAGTCGTCTTGACCCCCGGATGGGTCCCCGGTATACGCAGGGCTGAGGCCCCTCTCCCATGACCAGGAGCGAACTCGTCGACGCCCTCGCGCGCCGTCGGAATCTGCCGCGCCCCATCGCTGAGCGGGTGGTGAGCGCCCTGTTCGACGGGATCCGGGACGCCCTCGCGGGCGGGGATCGCGTCGAGATTCGTGGGTTCGGTAGCTTCAAGGCCCGTCAATACAAGGGCTACACCGGAAGGAACCCCCGATCCGGCGCGCCGATCGTCGTACATCCCAAGGTCTTGCCGGTGTTCAAGGTCGGCAAGGAGCTGCGGATGCGCGTCAATGGGGGAGTTGACCCGGACGAATGATGTACACGCTGTTTCTTTCAGCGGCGCTCGCGGCCGACGTCTACCTCAACGGCCTCAAGGTGGACCTCCTCCCCGAGGCCACGCTCTCCAACGTGACCGTGCGGCTCGATCCGGCGGGAAACGTCTGGATCACGGCGCCCCAATACAACGTCCAGGAAGTCCCGGCGGCCACCACGGCGGCGCGTCGCCCGGCGGCGGCGGCGGGTGTCGCGCCAGGGGTGGCGGCGGTGCCGTCCGGGGTGTGGTGGCTGGTGTCGCAGGACGACACGGTCGGCGGGCACGTGGTGGACATCCTGATCAACGGGGTCACCGTGCGCCGGGTACAGTCGGGCGACGCCCAGATCCTGCTCGACATCGGGGGCTATCTGCACCAGGGGGCCAACACGGTGCGCTTCGTGACGCCTCCGGGAACCCAGCCGGGGGCGGGGAACCTCACCCTTTACGTCGGTCAGGGCGGGAACGTGGGCGGCACGGTGCGGATCGACCGAGCCGACATCCGGTACCCACATTCTTCGTCCGAGGGCCCTGCAGGTGGTGCCAAAGAGTTCGTGCTTCAGGTACCTTAGCGCTGCCCTCCCCGGGTCCCTTCCCGCGACCCGACCTTCCTCCGCTCTCGCTCTCCCCTCGGAGCCTCCTTGGCAGCCTCCAGCTATCATCACCCCCCCGGTCGGCGGACCTACGTTCTCGACACCAACGTCCTCCTCCACGACCCGAATTCCCTCCTCGTGTTTCATGAGCACAATCTGGTGCTCCCCATCACGGTGATCGAGGAGGTCGACAAGTTCAAACGCGAGCTGACCGAGCGGGGACGCGCCGCGCGGACCGTCTCCCGGCAGCTGGACGCGATGCGGGAGCTGGGGCGGCTCTCCGAGGGCGTGCCCCTGCCCGGGGGGGGGACGCTCCGGGTCGAGCTCGGACAGGCCAGCGACACGACGGAGCTGTTCGCCGGGGCGTTGGACTCCGCGGACAACATCATCCTCCGCAACGCCCTGCGCCTGCACAAGGCGGGCTCCGGCGGCGCGGTGATCTTCGTCAGCCGCGACGTGAACATGCGGCTCAAGGCGGACGCCCTCGGGATGCTGGCCGAGGACTACGAGCACGCCCACGTCGACATCGACGAGGCGTACACCGGTGTCGTCGAGCGGGACGTCTCCGCCGACGTCATCACCGAGACCTA
Source organism: Pseudomonadota bacterium (assembly GCA_043750895.1). Taxonomy (GTDB): domain Bacteria; phylum Myxococcota_A; class UBA796; order UBA796; family SXON01; genus JAYVAS01. Next base: position 2,903 of record JAYVAS010000750.1, on the reverse strand, counting down.
CGCCCGCGGGTGGCTGCCCGAAGAGGGCGAAGGCCTCTCCCCGCACCAGTTCGTCATCCTCAAGAACGACCAACAGCCCAGCCAGACGGCGATGACCCGCTTCGACCAGCGGCAGAAGCGTCTGCAGCTCGTCGGCCGACACAAGGAGGGCGTGTGGGGCCTGTTCGCGCGCAACCGCGAGCAGCTCTTCGCCCTGGACCTGCTCCTGGACGACTCCGTTCCCCTCGTCACCCTCGACGGCATGGCGGGGACCGGGAAGACCCTCCTCGCCATCGCCTGCGGCCTGCAGCGGGTCACCGACGTGAAGCAGTATCGGCGCCTCGTGGTCGCGCGGCCCATCTTCCCGTTGGGGAAGGACATCGGCTTCCTCCCGGGCACCCTGGACGAGAAGCTGAACCCCTGGATGAAGCCCATCTTCGACAACCTCGAGCTGCTCCTGGGCGGGGAGGAGTCCTCCAACGGGGGCCGCGGCCAGAAGGCCAGCCACCCCAACTACCAGACCTTGATCGACCAGAAGATCATCGAGGTGGAGCCGCTCACCTACATCCGCGGGCGGTCGTTGCCCCGCCAGTTCCTGGTGATCGACGAGGCCCAGAACCTCACCCCCCACGAGGTGAAGACCGTCATCACCCGGGCCGGGGAGGGGACGAAGGTGGTGCTCACCGGGGATCGGTACCAGATCGACAACCCCTACGTCGACGCCACCTCGAACGGGCTCTCCTACGTGGTGGAGCGGTTCCGGCTCTCGCCGATGGCCGGCCACGTGACGCTGCGCAAGGGAGAGCGCTCGGCGCTCGCCGAGAACGCCGCCGCGCTGTTGTGAGCGGACCGGTGCTCGTGCTGCACCGCCACGTCGCGCTCGTTTCGACGCAGGACACGGCCCGTGCCATGGCCGCGGCGGGAGCGCCGCACGGCACGATCGTGCTGGCGGACCACCAGACCGATGGGCGGGGCCGGCGCGGTCGGCACTGGGTCGGCGAGCCGGGCGCCAACCTCCTGTTGTCCTGGATCCTCCGGCCCGACGTGGCGCTGCGCGACGCGCCGTTGCTGACGCTGGGCGCCGCGGCCGGACTGGCCGAGGCCCTGGACGTGCGGGTCAAGTGGCCCAACGACCTGGTGGGCCCCGACGGGCACAAGCTCGGCGGGCTGCTCGGTGAGGTGGAGGCCGACGGGGACCGCGTCCGGCACGTGATCCTCGGGCTGGGCCTGAACGTGAACCAGGTCGACTTTCCCGGCCTCCCCAACGCCACCAGCCTCGCGCTCCTGTTCGGGCCGCAGGACCGGGAGGAGGTGCTGGATCGGGTGGTGGGCGCGGTGCTGGCGTGGTCGGCGCACCCGGACCGTCTGGACCTGTGGCGGCGGCGATCCCACACCCTGGGTCGGCGGGTGCGGATCGACGGGCGGGAGGGCACCGCCACCGCGCTGCGGGACGACGGCGCGCTGATCGTCGACGGGCAGGCCATCACCACGGGAGAGGTGGAATGAGCGACGACCACGTGGCGCGCAATCGGGCGCACTGGGACCGGGTCGCCGCCAGCTATCAGCGCGATCACGCGCGGCAGTTCTCGGTGTCGGACCCGGTCTGGGGCGCGTGGGCCACCCCGGAGCGGGAGGTCCGGGCGCTGGGCGACGTGGCTGGCTTGGACGTGCTGGAGCTCGGGTGCGGCGCGGCTTACTGGTCGGCCGCCCTCGCCGGGCAGGGCGCCCGTGTCACCGCGCTGGACGTCTCGGTCGCGCAGCTCGCGATCGCGCGGCGCACCCACCCGGAGGCGGCCATCGCCCTGGTCGAGGGAGACGCTGAGGCGACGCCCTTCCCCGACGCGTGCTTCGACCTGGTGTTCTCGGACCATGGCGCCCCCACCTTCTGCGATCCCCACCGGCTGGTGCCCGAGGTGGCCCGCATCCTTCGGCCCGGGGGGCGGTTCGTGTTCAACATGACCACGCCGCTCCTGGACGCCTGTTGGGACGGCGAGAGGGTCGGGGAGCAGCTCGCCACCCCGCTCTTCGGGATGTGGCGGTTCCCCGCCGAGACGGAGGTGTCGTTCCAGCTCTCGTACGGCGCCTGGATCGGGCTGTTCGTCCGGTCCGGGTTCCACATCGAGGATCTCGTCGAGCTCAAGCCGCCGGCGCGCCCGTTCACCACCTTCGAGAACTTCGCGACGCCGGCCTGGGCCCGGCGGTGGCCGGCCGAGCACATCTGGAAGCTGCGGCGGGCGTAGCCGTCACAGCACCCGCAACACCTCGGTCGGCGTGGTGTAGCCCTGCTTGACCAGCCTCCAGCCCAACTCCCGCAGCGTCGGCACCCCCTTGGCGCGCATCCGCTGCTCGATGCCGGCCTTGCCGCCGCCGCCCTTGATGTACTCCTGGATCTCCTCGTCGACCTCGAGCAGCTCGTAGACCCCGGTGCGCCCCATGAACCCGGTGGACGCGCAGTGCACGCACACCCCCGGCTCGTAGATGATGACCGGCGCGTCGCCGGTGACGCCGAGGAGCTTCCGGGTGGGGCCATCGGCCTGGACCGCCTTCCGGCAGTGCGTACACAACACCCGGACCAGCCGTTGGGCCACGACGGCGCGGAGGCAGGCGCCGATGAGGTAGCGCTCGAGCCCGATGTCGGCGAGGCGGGTGACCGCCTCGGCCGAGTTCTCGGTGTGGAGGGTGGAGAGGACGAGGTGCCCGGTGAGGGCGGCCTTGAACGCGATGGAGGCCGTCTCCCGATCCCGCATCTCGCCGACCATGATCACGTCCGGGTCCTGGCGGAGGATGGCGCGCAGCCCGGTCTCGAAGGTGAAGCTCGCCTTGGTGTTGACCTGCCCCTGGGTGATGCCGTCGAACCGGTGCTCGATGGGGTCTTCGAGGGTGACGATGTTGCGCTCGGCGCTCTGGATCTCATGGAGGATCGA